>DASUMN010000110.1:0-5422 GCA_036277675.1 Nitrospira sp.
TGGTGATCCATGACCGCCACACGGTCGGTCAGGCCGGCGGCCAGTTGTCTAATGGCCTCCAGACGCGCGGCGAGGATGGCGTCGGTAAAGGGAGGCGTCGGCTTGTCGTCTTCCGGAGATCCGGCCATCTCTCTCGTTCGATTCCTCGTTAGTATCTCGTTGCTCGTATCTCGCAACCGGAGCGGCCGTCGTCACCTCGCCGTTCGACTTCCAGCGAGATACGCTTCACGGACGACGATCACGCCCCCTGGTGATCCAGCAGCTTTTGCACACACGTTTTCAGCTCGGCGATCCGCACCGGCTTATCGAAGTAGGCGCTGGCACCCGCCTGTAACACGTCGTTCTTGCACTTGGCATCCCCAAAGGCGGTCATCACGACGATGGGGCAGCGGGGGGCGACGGTGCGTAAACGGCTGATATAGTCAGCCCCGCCGGCCGGCATGCGAAGATCCGTCAGGATCAGATCGGGCACGGACTGAAGCACCATTCGGAAAGCCTCATCTCCGTCCCTCGCCTGCCGCAATTGATATTCAGCGCTCCAGAATTCATCACAGAGCAGGCTGAGCATCTCCCGGTCGTCCTCGACAATCAGCACGACAGCAGCCTTTCCTCTAGTCACAGTCGTCATCTCCGGCAGTCCCATTCTTGTTCCTGGCCCTCAACACCCTCATTAATGGCAAGGGACATGCCGGTTGAGCGAATGCAAGATGGGTGAAATTCCAGGGAATTGGCGGGGCGCGCCGGACTTTACAGCATTCCACTGGAGAGAAAGACCACAAATGGGAAAGGACACACTGGCGCGGGATGCCACACCGCTGGGTAGTGCTGAGCCTTGAGTACTGAGATCTGCGTCTTGAAAAACTCAGCCCTCAGAACCCAGCACGCAGCGCTGCTAGTGATATCAGCTATACGCTCTTCGGCAACGAGACCGTAAACGTCGTTCCCTTACCCTCTTCGCTGTCGACCGTGATCGTGCCCTGATGTTCCTCGATGATGCCCTTGACCACGGTGAGTCCGAGACCGGTCCCCTTCCCGAATTCTTTCGTCGTGAAAAACGGTTCAAAAATTCTCGGCAGGGCTTCCTGCGGAATACCGTGGCCTGTGTCGGCCACGGTGAGCTTGACCATGCCGTGCTCCTGTGCCAATCCAACACGCAAACTTCCGCCGTCGGGCATCGAGTGAAGGGCATTCATCACCAGGTTGATAACCACCTGGCTTATTTGATCCCCATCGGCCAGTACCCTCGGACATGCGTCGTCTAACGCCTGCTCCACTGTCACGCGGCTCTTCTCGAGCCGTTCCCGAAACAGCTCCAGGCCATTTTCGACAATGTCTTTTAGCTGGAACGGACCCCGTTCGGGAGGTTTGCGCCGGGCAAACGCGAGCAGTTGGTTCATCACCCTGGTAATGCGCTCGACCTGGGCGATGATCGTCTGCAAGCCCTTCTTGGTCGGCTCGTCCTTGACACGGTCCATCAGATATTCCGCGCGGCCCAGGATGACGTTCATCGGCGTGCCAATTTCATGCGCCATCCCGGAAGCCAACGTGCCGAGTTCCGCGATACGTTCGGTTTTCCGCAGCTGTTCTTCCAGCTTTTTCCGCTCGCTGATGTCCCGCAGGATCACGGTGTAAAACTTCTTGCCTTCGACTGTGTTGTGTGAAATGGCGGCTTCGACCGGAAATTCTTCGCCGCTGGAACGAAGCCCCATCACCATGCCTAGCTGGCCCATCTTTCGGCTGGTGACACCGGATTGTCCGAATGTATGAATATGGTCACGATGGGCGTCACGGAACCGCGCGGGCAAGAAGCGATCGAGGGGCTGTCCGACCGCTTTGTGAGCGGGGCGGCCGAACATGTCCTCGGCTGCCCGGTTGAACAACACAACTCGCTGTTCCTGGTCCACCGTGATGATCGCATCCATCGCAGATTCAATAATGTCTTTCAGCCTCTCCTGGCTGATAAAGAGTTTTTCTTCCGCTTCCCGTCGTCCTGCGGCAGCGCCTAACGACGCCACATCGGCATGGGCGCGCGCCTCTTTCGCCGCCTCCATGAGCGCCTCGGCATGGGCCCGCTCGACCTGTTCCGCTCGCAACGCCTGCGCGCTGTTCGCCTCAGCCGCTTCTTTCTCTTCGATCTCCCGCCGCAGGTGTTTGAATTGAACCACTATCACAGCCACTCCCAACAGCACGAACGTCCCTAAGATGCGATTGACCAGGCCGAACAGTATCGGACCCCCCGCCGGCTTGAGAAGGAAATTGACCCACAGCAGACCGGTGGCAAGGAGGCAGAAATAAATAGGGTCTTTCCCACGCGAGACAATCGACGTGGCATAGGTCATGAGCAGGGGGACGACGTACAGCATCGACCCCGCCACGCCGAGCGGCGTGAAGAGATCGAACAGAAAGATGGCGACGGTAAGGAGTGGAATCGCCCAAGGGGCAGCGCGCATAACTCGACCGTCCATGTGCTTCATGTGATCGCTCCCGGCCGGGCAGATCAGTCGCGCAAGCGACGATTATTCTTCGACGTGAGGCTTGCCTTCGATTTCGGCGAGTTTACGATACAGGGTCTTGCGGTCAATGCCAAGGGCGTGGGCGGCCTGGTATTTATTGCCACCGGTCTTGTCGAGGATCTTCTTGATGTATTCCTTCTCGATCTCGTGCAGAGGCAGGGTTTTCTCGGCCGCCTCGTCCAGCACCCGCCGGTCGCCGCGCGCCCCCTGCACCGCCGGAGGCAGATCGTCGGGGGAGAGCTTCTCGCCCCGGCTCAACGTGACGGCCCGTTCGATGACATTTTCGAGCTCGCGGACGTTCCCAGGCCAGGTGTAATCGATCAGCATCGCCAAGGCCGCTTCGCTCACGCCTTTGACCGCTTTCCCGCTCCCGTCGCCGCATTTCTTCACAAAGGCTTCCACAAGGAGCGGAATATCTTCCCGCCGTTCGCGCAAGGGCGGCAATTTCAACTCGATGACATTGAGCCGGTAGTACAGATCTTCCCGGAATCGCCTGTTTTTCACTTCTTCATTGAGATTAAGATTGGTCGCCGCGATGATCCGCACGTCGACCGAAATCGGCCTGGTCGCTCCGACCCGGCGGATTTCTTTTTCCTGGATCGCGCGCAGGATCTTCGCCTGCAACATGAGCGGCAGCTCGCTGATCTCGTCCAGGAACAGCGTTCCCTTCTGCGCTTCCTCGAACAACCCCCGTTTGTCCACCTTGGCGTCGGTAAAGGCGCCCCGCATGTGCCCGAACAACTCACTCTCCAACAACTGTTCCGGAATCGCCGCGCAGTTGACAGGGACGAACGGTGCCTCCTTGCGGTTGCTGTTGTAGTGAATGGCCTTGGCGACCAATTCCTTGCCCGTGCCGCTTTCTCCGGTGATGAGGATGTTAGTCGGGCTGTCGGCTACCCGGCGAACCAGATCGAAGACTGCCTGGATCGCTTTGCTCTTTCCCAAGATCTGGTGGAAGCTGTATTCCTTGTGCACTTCCTTCCTGAGCCGATTCACCTCCCGCCTCAGCGATGCTTCCCTGATGACCCGCTCGACGACGCGAATCAATTCGTCCTTCTTGACCGGCTTGGTGAGATAATCGCTGGCCCCGTGTTTCATCGCTTCGACCGCTGTCTCTACCGATCCGAAGGCCGTCATCAGAATCACATTGATATCGGGATAGCCCCGTTTGATCTGCGTCAACAGCTCCAGTCCTTGCATGCCTTTCATGCGGAGGTCGGTCAGCACGACGGCATAGTCTTCTTCCGCCAGCCGTTTGAGCGCCTCCTCTCCACTTCCGACGGCGACAACCTTATGGCCACGATCTTTCAGCATGTCGTGAGCCAGCTCCCGCATATCCACATCGTCGTCGACAACGAGAATCGCGCCCCAGTCTTCAGTCATATAGAACACTCCAGCATTACTTTGCCCCAAAATGCGACGGTAGGCCAGTCCATCTGCCGCATATTGCCACAGTTTTCCCCTCTCATCATATGGGATGAGGGAGAAAGCAAGGGTGAGACCAGAAAATCAGGATGGTGGAGCTTGGACCCAAGAACATGGTCGGCGGCTTACTTCGCGCTTGAGGCATTCGGCTACAAGAGTTCCCGTTTGACTGCCGCGAAACACCTCACGTCCATACCTGTGATTATCCCCTCCTCAGTCGAGGGTTGCGCACCGAGACATTCGGCAAACCCAACGCCTCCAAGCCTTTGATCCTCCTGGTTCCTAATCCGAACCGTCATGGCATTCAAGATGCACAATGGGCTTCTTCGGGGAAGACAACGAAGGAGGATATGACCATGCAGCCACAATCAGCTAGTGATCCGCGCAAGCGAAAACCTGCGCAACCCATCCGGGAACAGAAGTCGGCGGTTTCAGAGAAAGAACCGGTCCACGGTCAACCGGCTTCTCCCTGCGACGACCTGCACGTCCGCATCACGCAACGAGCTTACGAGCTTCATGCGGAACGAGGCTATCGAGAGGGCCGAGCGCTCGACGACTGGCTTGAGGCCGAACGGGAAATCCTCGGTCTCGAATGCAATGCGTGACCACGTCCGGCCGCGTCAGCCTGTTTGCAATCACCATATATATGAAAAGGAGGCGCTCATGAAATTGCGATTATGCACTGTCTTAGCCTTGGGGCTCTTGCTGGCCGCCGGAACATTGGCTGTCGGAGAAATAGCCTACGCCGACGGAAAGGAAAAGAATGGGAAGATAGAGATGGCGGCCGCCGCCAAGGTGACGATCGATCAGGCGATCAAAACCGCGTCGGAAAAAGTTCCGGGCAAGATCGTCGAAGCTGAACTGGAGAAAAAGCATAACAAGCTCGTCTGGGAAGTCGAGGTCGTCACAGCTGAGAATAAGGTGATGGAGGTCCACATCGATGCCGACACCGGAGCCGTGATCGACGTGGAGGAAGAATAGGCGAAGCCCGTCCGATCTCCGAAACAGCGATGAACTGCCTGGAGGCTCCTTCCTCGTGAAGCCTGCTTCGCCGACGATGCGAGGCGAGCGTATCTCGTACCTCGCAACCGCAGAGAGGAACTCTGGCCCGTGTATCACGGAATACGAGTGACGGATGCATCAGGCGGTTTCCTGTGTGGCGTCATGATCAAGGGAGGCATCATGCCGACAAGATCTCTGGTCCTAGCGATCTCCATCACTCTGACAAGTGTGTCGGCGGCACCGACCACTGCGAGCCAGGCAGATGACGAGAGGGCACTCCGCGAACACTACGAGTTGCAAGAAGGCAAGCGAGTCTATGACGAGTTTTGCCGGTTCTGCCACGGGGAACAAGGGAAAGGAAGGGCCTATAACCAAGTGTCCCCTCCCCCGCCCGACCTCACCGCTCCCGCGGTCCAGAATAAGTCGAATGCCGAGCTGGGGAACATTATTCATGAAGGAGAGCCGGGATCGCCGATGGGAGC
>DASUMN010000111.1:0-13720 GCA_036277675.1 Nitrospira sp.
CGAAGGGTATGGAATTGCTCCCGTCTGCCGGTGAGCAGCTTATGCGCATAGCTCTGATTGCTGGTGTCCCACACGATCTTGTCCGTGGGCGTATCCAACAGGTAATGCAGCGCAACCGTCAGTTCCACCACGCCGAGGTTCGAAGCCAGGTGCCCACCGACCGCCGAGACCGCGCTGATGATTTGTTCGCGAATTTCCTGGGATAACGCCGGAAGCCGCTCGGGGGACACGCGCTTCAAGTCGGCCGGGGTGTGGATGCTTTTCAGAATCGACATGGCATACTCTCCTTCGTTACCTGATCACTCGGGCGCTGCATGAAGAACGAGTGTCGAGAGGAAACCGCCGAGCAGTCTCGTGATGAAATGAGTAATCGGATCAGAGTCTCACACAACCATTCCACCATGTCAAGAGTTTGGCGGGGTTGACGGCTGAGTGCGGCCTTTCCTCCGAACTAATACGGGAAGTCGAGGCCGGCAAAAATGACTCCTCCTTCTTTGCTGAACCCATAATCAATCCGTCCCACAACGTTCGGCCGGATGATGCCGCGAAATCCGACGCCCGGGGTGATGCGATAGTCCTTGAAGCTCACATTCTTGAACGAGTTGAACACCTGCCCAGTATCGAGGAACGGCGCAAGCTCAAAGTCCGCCATGACACCGGCAAGACGGGCTCGTAAGATATGAATCCGCTCTTCAACACTGAACGCAACCAGTTGCTTATCGATGTATCGATCGACACCAAAACCACGCAGGTTGTTCTGCCCACCTAACGAGCTCTGCTCAAAGAACGGGACATCTGTGCCAAGCGTGGCTTGCAGATCTCCGCGGATCACCAGAATCGCCCGTTTGGACTCACTGGCGAACATCTTCTTCACTTCGAGCCCATATCGGGAATACATCGGCTCCGCGCCCCGCCTGAAATTGTGGTTGATCTCGGCATAGGCCGTGACCGCCATCCCATCGGTCGGCGTCACCAGACTATTGCGCGTGTCGTAGTGGAAGCTGATCCGCTCCCCGAGGATCGTCGCGCCGTCGACGCCCGACACATTCGGAAACATATCCCCGGTAAAGTCGAGCTCCGTGGCTCCCTGCTGGATCGCCTGCATATGCCTGAACCGCTGACTAATCGCAATCTGCGTCACCTCATTGAGGTAAATTCCGAACTTCCAGTTGGCCCTGGTCTCGGAGGCCGTATAGTTCGTCTCGTCATCCTTGTGCGTCGTCGGACCTAACCCGAAAAACCGCACGGTGGCATTCTTAAAATGGGCGGCGCTGAGCCCGATACTATACCGGCCGTTGCTGAACCCAGGATCCACATAGCTCAGCATGAATTTGCGCTCGATCCGCTCCGTCCATGAGGCAATCCCTCGGAGCTCCTTTCCTCCCGGCTCATAACGGAACAGATTGATGGTTCCCCGAGTGCCGACGATCGTGTTGTACACCACCATCGGCGCCACCAAATATTTGAGGTCCCCATCCGGTCCCGTCATCAGCGCGGGGACAATCAGCCCAAAATCGCTGCCGTCATTCCGGCTGGTGCTGATCGCTGGGATAGGGAAATACTGCGTATCGGCCTGAGCCCGGCCAAGAAAGAACGGGCACACACTCCCGAGCAGGACAAGAATAAGAGTAGCGGCAAGGCTACGCACTACAAGCTTCATGATCTCGTCGACGATGGTTATGGGGTCTTCAGCTTCTCGGATTTCTTTCGCAGTTGTTCGACGAGATCGGCGTAGGAAGACGATTTGATGATTTTGGTAAATTGCCCGCGATAGTTGTTGACAAGACTGATGCCGTCGACCACGACGTCGTACACGCGCCAGTCGTTCGCCTTGTTGATCAATCGATAGTCGAGGGGAATCTCCGTCTTACCCGACAGCACTTTAGTCCTGACTTCCGCGTACTCTTTTTCCATACGCTCGTTCAAATACTGCACGCCTTCGCCTGAATACGTTTCAATCTTGTCGGCATACGAATTCGTCAGCAACGTCCGGAACAGGCCGACAAATTCCTGTTTTTCTTGATCGGACAGGGTATTCCATGGCGCGCCCAGCGCGCGCCGGGACATTTCTTGATAATCAAACCGGGCTTCCACCACCTGCTCCAGCATCTGCCGGCGTTCGGTGGCTTTGTGTGGTTGTTTCAACTCGTTGTCGCGCACGATACGAAGCACCTCGTCGACCGTCGCCTTCATGGAATCCGTCGGCACCCCCGCATAGCCGGGAATGGCCGATACGGCCCAAAGAAGTGCCGCCACCATCATCGCAACCGCATAACGGGACAGAAGCCCCTTTCCCTCCACGGTTCGGCCGTTCACCATCGACATCATCATGCCCTTCTCCTCTGCCAACACGCGATTCGGGTCATTCTACGCGCGCAAGGCCGCATCATTTGACCTTGCCGTGCACATATTGGCTGACCAATTCTTCAAGGTCCAAGCCGGACTCAGTATCGCGGATTGTGCCTCCCGCTTGCAATGGATCCCCTCCCCCTCCGGGAGACAGGGCCAGAAATTTTTCCCCGATGATCCCTCTGGTTTTAATCGAGGCAAAGGTGTCGGAATAGAGCTTGATCTCGTTATGCACAGCCAGCCGGACGACCGCCTGATCGTTTTTCAAGAGGATTGATTTCACCCGCCCCACCTCTACCCCGGCGATTTCCACCGCAGCGCCAGGCTTAAGTCCGGACGCCGAGTTGAATGGCGCCTCAACCTCATAGATATCCCCGCTGACCAGCTCGAGCTTGCCCAATTTCATCGACAGATAGCCCAAACAGACGATCCCAACCAGCACGAACACTCCCACAATCAATTCCAGCTTCGTTTTTTCCATCCTGATACGCTCCTAACTGCCGGAGGACGCCGCTGCCAGCGGCACCGTACCTCCGACTGAGATAAACTCCCTGATTTCAGGATCCGTGGTCCGCTGAAACTCCAGCGGGTCCGCCATCGCCGCGATGACCCCACGTTTGAGCATCGCGACATAGTCCGAAATGCCGAAGATTTCCGGAATCTCGTGGCTGACCATGACCGCGGTAAACCCGACCTTTCGCTGCATCCCGGTAATAAGATCATGGATCGACTTCGCCATGAGCGGATCGAGGCCGGTCGTCGGCTCATCGAATAGAATGATCGCCGGCTGCATGACCAAGGCGCGCGCCAAGCCGGCACGCTTGCGCATTCCGCCGCTGAGCTCGGCAGGAAACTTATGCCCCATGCCTGCTAACCCAACTTGTTCCAACTTCTCCTCAACCCGCCGGGTCACCTCCGCCCCTTTCATCCGCAGTTTTTCACGCAGCGGGAACGCCACGTTCTCGAAGACCGTCAGCGAATCAAACAGCGCCGCTCCTTGAAACAACATCGCGAACCGTTTGCGGACCTCGTTGAGCGCATGCCCCCGGAGTCGCGAGATATCCGTCCCGTCGACCCACACTTCCCCCTCATCCGGCTGCAACAGCCCGATCATGTGCTTCAGCAACACGCTCTTCCCTTCTCCGCTGCGGCCGATGATCGTCGTCAACTTACCGGATGGAATCGTTAAATCGACGCCTTGCAGCACCGGTTGCCCTCCCAACTTCTTTTTCACACCGACGAGTTTGATCATAGGCCGGAGAGCGATAACGCCGTCAGCAAGAAGCCAACGGCTGAAAGCTGATTGCTGAAGGCTTCTTTCACAACAGCACCGACGTCAAGAAATAGTCCCACACGAGAATGAGTACCGACGAGAGTACGACGGCCTCGGTCGTCGCCGTTCCCAACCCTTCCGCGCTCATCCTCGTATAGTATCCCTTGTAACTGCACACCCAACTCACGATCAGACCGAAACTGATGGATTTGAGAATACCCCCGTACACGTCTTTCCATTCCACTGACGACTCGATGGAATTCCAGTAGGCCCCCGCATTCACACCCAGCAACTCCACCCCCACCAGATGGCCGCCAAAGATTCCTACCACATCGAAAATCGCGACCAACAGGGGAACACTGATCAACCCGGCAACGAGTTTCGGAGCAATGAGGTATTGGAGGGGATTGATCGCCATGGTATCCAGCGCGTCGATCTGCTCCGTGATCCGCATGATACCGATCTCCGCCGTCATGGCTGAACCTGCCCGGGCTGTCACCATCAGCGCGGCCAGCACCGGCCCCAGCTCGCGGATCATACTGAGCGCGACCGCCGATCCCAGCAATCCTTCGGACCCGAACTTCCGAAGCGTGTAGTAGCCCTGAAGCGCGAGCACCATCCCCGTGAAGCCCGCGGTGAGCACCACGACGAACGTCGACTTATAGCCGATGAAATGCACCTGTTTGACGATTTGGACGGCCCGTAGCGGAGGGCGACACAGCCAGGCGAAGGACGAGAGGACGAAGATGAGCATTCGCCCCATTTCGCTCACAGATCCCAGGGCCCACCGGCCGATCCCTTCAATCAGCATCATGATCCTGTGTCCATGGACGAATTCACGCGCGTGTCTGCGGCCGACATTTCCGCCGCGTAGCGCCGGAAGAACGTCGTCAAGGTTTGGGCCGCCACCCGGCTCTGCCGGTGAAGCCGGCGGAGCCCTGTGATACTTGACGGACGGCTTACAATCGCGGCCACGCCTTTCAACCATCCAGTGGGCCTGAGAAAGAGATTGAAGTCAAGCGGAAGATCTTCGTCCACGAGATCGGACACGGCCCGCACCACGACAAACGGCACGTGAGCCCGCTGCGCTTCGGCCGCCAAGGCCGCGCTTTCCATATCCAAGCCGATGGCACCGGTGGCCTGCGCGAACCGCCGTTTCTCCGCTGCGCTGGTGACAACATGCTCGGTGGACACAAACCGCCCGATATGCCCGGAGGGCTCAACGCGCTCCACGAGTTCCACAACCACATCCCGCTCAATCCCCGGCACTGCACCCATCGGCGACACATCAGTACCTTGTTGGCATGCGAGCGCCACATCGTATCCGGCCAGCAACGCTCCCACCTTCATGGCAATGAGCGCGCAGGCAAATCCCGTTGAGACCGCGAGGCAGAACGGTTGATGGGTCAGCACCCGCACGGCGGCCTGCGCGGCATTCTCCAACCCCATACCGGTTTTGACGATCCAATACTCCCTTGAACCGGCGGGACACACCCATACGGATATCCCTTCGATTCGCCGTTCGGCGCCAACCGGAAATCCCGCCTGCACCGCCTCCAGTTCCCACGAGGTCGCGGCAAAGACGGCCACTCGTTTCGGTGGCACCGTAACCGGTGAAGAGAGGAAGTCGATCGGAGAGGCAGAATCGGAAGCAGTCAATGCTCAGCCCGGAAAGACCCATCCGCCTGGATGTGGTGGCGCAGCTCGTCCGCCCGCATTTTCCCTCGCGAGCGGAGGTTGCGATACATGGCAAGAGCCCACAGAGGGAAATACTGGCAGTACCAGTGGTAGCGGAGATAGAACACACGGGGAAATCCTGTGCCGGTATGGCGAACTTCCTCCCACGCGCCATCTTTCATTTGCTGGCGCAACAAATACTGTATGCCGCGCGCGACACTGAATGAATCCGTCGCATCGGCAGCCATCAATGCCATCAACGCCCACGCGGTTTGCGACGGCGTGCTGTCACCTTTTCCGCTGTGCTCGGTTTCAGCATAGGACAGGCAGGACTCGCCCCAGCCGCCGTCCGGATTCTGCTTCGATTCCAGCCAGGAAACGGCCCGGCGAATGTACGGCGCCGAGACGTCTTCACCGATCGCGCGAAGACCGGCCAGAACCGACCAGGTGCCATAGATATAGTTGATCCCCCACCGGCCATACCAGCTTCCGTCTTGTTCCTGTTCCTTCTTGAGAAAGGCCAACGCCGGCGCCACAGCGGGATGCGTGCGGTCGTACCCCAGGGCCGCCAACATCTCCAGACATCGCCCGGCCAGGTCGGCTGTACTAGGATCAAGCAGGGCATGATGGTCGGCGAAGGGGATATAGTTGAAGACGACCCGGTTGTTGTCCTTGTCGTAGGCGCCCCAGCCTCCGTCAGTTCCCTGCATGGCCACGACCCACTCCATGCCGCGTCGGATCGATTCCTGTTGTTCGGCTTTCTGAGGCAGTTTCAGTTTTGACAACGCCATGAGCACGACGGCGGAATCGTCCACATCCGGATACAGTTCGTTCTCAAACTGGAAATACCATCCACCCGGCTGAGCCTTCGGAGAGGAGAAGATCCAGTCACCCACGGCCTTGGTTTGCCGAGAGATGAGATAGGCTCCCGCCTTCTGCAAGGCCTGATGATCCTGGGGCATTCCGGCCTCAACCAGGGCATTCACAAGCAACGCGGTATCCCAAATTGGCGAGAAGCAGGGCTGCAAATGGAGCGTGGGAAGACGTCGGCCGTCCAGCAGCACGGAATCGTAGACTTCCAGATCCTCGATTTCTCGCAACGCCTTCACGACCAGCGGATCATCCGCATCATACCCCAGACACTGAAGCGCCATGATGGAGTTCGCCATGGCCGGATAGATCGCGCCAAGCCCGCCCGATCCCTTGATATGTTCCAGCATCCAGGTGGTCGCTTTGTGCAAGGCCTTCTCACGCAACACCCGCATGGGCATCCGGTCGTAGATCTTCAGCAGGGCGTCAAGCGCGACGAACAGATTGTGCGGGGTCAACCACGCCTGATCCTTGTTGAACGGCGGGTACTTCCAATAGCGAATCTCCCCGCGGGGCTCGAGATGGAGTTCGTCGATCCCTTGTTCACTGGGGATTCGACATACCGGCCGATGCGCGAAGATGATCAGCAACGGGATCAAGACGGCACGCGACCAATAGGAGATGGCATAGATGCTGAAATAGAACCGCTTCGGCAGCAGCATGATTTCGACGGGCATGTGTGGTACACCTTCCCAGTCGTACTGATCAAACAGCGCCAGCGCGATCTTGGTGAACACATTGGCTTGGACGACCCCGCCCATCGACAGAATCCGTTCTTTCGCCCGGATCATGAACGGTTCGTCCGCCGAAACCCCGCTGAGCTTGAGCGCGAAATAGGCCTTCACGGACGCGCTGATTTCCGCCGGGCCGCCGTAGTAAATCGGCCACCCACCGTCCGGCAGCTGCATCGTTTTCAAATAGCGAACGGCCTGCTCCTGACGGTCCAGGTCCACACGATCGAGAAACCGCCGGAGCATCACATATTCGGATGTTAAGGTCGTGTCCGCCTCAAGCTCCGCCACCCAGTAACCTTCGGCATGTTGTTGGCCCAAGAACCAGGCTTGACTCCGCCTGATCGCATCATCGATCGAATCGGGCTGGCTGACCGCATGGCCGGCAGGCCGCCGAATGCCCTGATCCAACGAAGGCAACCCCACCGGCTTATCCGACACAAGCCGAAGCGGCGATGCCGGAGCATAGTCAGCGGTAGGGCTGAATTTCTCTGGACCGGTCGAGAGCAGGCTCTCTGACAACCGGTTGAATAATGTTCGGAAGAGGTTCATGAATCGTTCCGGCTCGAGCAATTTGCGCAGAAAAACCTTGGGGGCATACTCCACCCCCAGGATTCAGGGCTTATAACAGACGGGCTAGAGGGAGTCAAGCGATTGCGCGGGGAAGTCCTCTAAACTATTCGTGTTTTTGCAAAATGTTAGACCGGTTGAAGATCACCCAACCTCACCGATACGAGCTTGGAGACCCCCGGTTCTTCCATCGTCACACCAAACAGCGAGTCGGCAATCCCCATCGTCCGCTTGTTATGGGTAATGACCAAGAACTGGGCGTTCTGCGCCAAATCCCGCAAGACGTCGGTGAACCGACCGATATTTTCCTCGTCCAGCGGCGCATCGATTTCGTCCAGGAGACAAAACGGGGTCGGACGGATGAGGAAACTGGCAAACAGCAGCGCCATCGCCGTCAGGGTCTTCTCTCCGCCGGACAGCATGGTGATACTTTTCAGCCGCTTACCAGGCGGCTGCGCCACGATGTCGATACCGGGTTCTTGATGTCCCGAACCGTCTCCGTTTTCCGTGGGTGGCTCCTCGACCAGCTGTAGCTCCGCCCGGCCACCGGGGAAAAATTTGACGAAGACCTCACCGAACTTCTCCTGAAGCTCGATGAAGGTCTCGGCAAACATATCCTTCGTCGTCCGGTTGATCCGCTGAATAATTTCCTTGAGCGAGGCCATCGAGTTGGAGAGGTCCTGTTCCTGAGTTGAGAGAAACGTGTGGCGTTGTTCGAGTTCGTGGTGCTCACCGATTGCCGCCAGATTGATGGGGCCCATGCGGTCCAGCCGCTCGCGCAATTTCTGAAGTTGCGCCTTCAGTTCTTCATTCGAGGTGTGGATCAACGGATTGCCCGCCACCTCGGCCTGCTCCTGGAGCTGCCCTTCGACCAGCGGTAGCCGTTCGCCGGTAAGCGCAACAAGATCCAATTGATAGGTCCCCAACAAGGTGCTCTCCACGGTCCCCAGCTGGGTACGCAACTCCGCCCGCCGCACTTCAATCGCCATTCGTGCATCGCGCACTGCCGACATGACCCGCCGGAGTTCATCCACGCTCGTCTCCAACGCCTGGCACGTCTCCAATTCCTGCGTCTGCCGCTCCTGCATGGCCACGAGCTCCGCCTTGAGCTGCGCCACCGTCGCACCCAGTTCCCGACATGCCGTTTCTTGCCTGGTCTGTTCTTCCCGGCTTTCCTCAATGGCCTGCCCCAACCCTTCCAAATGCCCAGCCAGCGACTGCCGTCTCTGCTCTACCTCGGTCTGTTGCTGTTTCACACGAGCCTGGTTTGCCTGCTCATGCTCACGCTTGGCCCGCTGCCCTTCAGATAGCAACCGCGCTTCGGTCACGCGCTCCTGGAATGCCCGTCCCTCACGATCGATCTCAGCAACCCGCTCCCGAACCTGGGCCAGCCCTGCCTCCCGGCTCACCTTCTCCTCGGTCCATTGACGAAGCTGCGTCTCAGCCGTTCCGATCTCCCGTTCATAGCGTTCTCGGTCAACCGCCCCCTTGCCGATATCCGCTTCGATTCCTGCTAGCTTCAGTTCCAGATCGGCCACCACTTGCCGCAAGGTTTCTTCGTCTTTCCTCAGCGACAAATCCTGCATTTCGTTGTGTCGGAGGCTGTCAGCCACCTGCCTGACCTGCGCCGCCAATTCTTCCGCCACAGCCTGCAACGCAAGCCGGCGCTGTTTCTCCTGCTCAAGTGCCATGGTGACATCCATGCGGGTCCGCTCCAACTCAACCACTTCCCGCCGCCGCTCCAGCAATCCCTGCCCTTCGCGCACTTGCCCGCCGCTGATCACCCCGGACGCATCCATGATCTCACCCGAGCGCGTGACAAGAATCGGCCCCTGCTGTCCGGACCAAGCTTGTTGCTCCCAAAGACGCACCGCTTCGTCCAACGACTCAACAAACACGACTCGATCAAAGAGGCTGTCCCGAGCTGCGACCCGCTCGGCGTCGGTGTGAATAAGATCCACCGCGCGGCCCAACACGCCGGGTGTTCCTGCAATCGCCTCCCACCAAGACGGGGACTCCGGACCGACAGACTCCCATCGCACACGTTGCGGGATAAACGTCCCCCGTCCAAGCGACTTCTCCCGTAGAAAGCCGATGGCCCGCTGCGCCACCGCCGGCTCGTCAACCAACCAACCATGCACCCGCTCACCTAAAAAGGTTTCCACGGCCCGATCCAGCCCAGGGGGAATGACGAGCCACTCAGCAATGGCATCCCGTACCCCACCGCAAGACTTTAACGCGGTCGCTTCATCGCTGCCGGCCCGCCCATATCCCATTTCTTCCCGCACCAACCCCCGCAAGGCCTGCAAGCGGGAATCGACAGCGGCTAATTCCTCGGATCTGCGAAGAATCACCTGATCCAGGATGCGCAAGTCATCAGCCACCCTGGCCGATTCCCCCTGCACCGATTCCTGTTCGGTCCGCAGACTCGCCACCAATCGCCCCGCCTCTCCATATTCAAGTCGTAACGCCTCGTGCCGAGTCACCGCCTCCGCCCGCTGAGCCTGCGCCTCCGTCCGATCCATTCCCAACCGTGTCTCCCGATCAGCGACCTCTCCCATGCGCACGGTCAGCTGGGCCAAGGCCTGTTCCGTATTTGCCACCTGCACCGCCAATTGCAAGATGTCCTGCCGCCCACGCTCTTCTTCCGTCACCGCTACCGCCCGCTGCTCCAGCAGGCGAGCCATCTCCCGATCCAACTCGGCAAACACGGATTCTCGCTCCGCCAGCTCCTGTTCAATCGCCGCCAGCGAGGACTCGATCGCCACCAGCGAGGCCTCCAGTTCACTTTGGGCGCGCGTCAGCTCTTCCAATTCGCCGGCCTCTTGTTGCTGTTGCTGCTCGAACAATTGACCCCGATTCCTGGCGACCTCGGCAGCCGTCAGCGCCTGCGCCTGCTGGTGTTCGACACCGGACACTCGTTCTCGCGTTTGCCCGATGACGTCATTGGTCGCAATGGCCTGAAGCCTGGCCTGCTCCAACTCCGCGACCAGGCGCGCCTGCTCCGCCGCTGTCGAGGCTTCTTTGACGTCTAAGGCCGCCACTTCCGCTTCGGCCTCCCCCAAACCGGCCCGCAGTGCCCGGAATTCACGAGTCAGCAACTCCACTTCCAAACCACGCGCCTCCTGCTGCAAAGTCTGGTAGGTTCGTGCCTGCCGTGCCTGCCGCTCCAGCGAATTGAGCTGTTTTTTTACTTCCGCAATGATGTCGCGGACACGAAGCAGATTTTGCTGGGTCGCTTCAAGCTTTCGCAGCGCTTCGGCTTTCTGTTTCTTGTACCGGATGATACCGGCGGTTTCTTCAATGAGCTCGCGCCGATCTTGTGGCGACGCGTTGAGAATCTGGTCGATTTGGCCCTGGGCGATCACTGTATGGCCCTTGCTTCCCGCACGTGTGTCGAGCAGCAAGCTCCGAATGTCCTTGAGCCGGCATGCCGTCTTATTGACCAGATACTCGCTCTCTCCATTTCTGTAGAGCCGCCGCGTGATCATCAATTCCTGAAAATCGGTTAACTGGCTGGGAAGCCCAGCCCCGCCTTCCAGCTTCATTGCTGCCCGATCCAGTCCCCCGATGGTTAGGGAGACCTCTGCCATTCCCAACGGCTTGCGCAATTCCGTGCCGTTGAAAATGACGTCCTCCATCTTCTCGCTTCTGAGCGTCTTGGTGCTCTGCTCTCCTAATACCCACAGGATGGCATCCACCACATTGCTCTTCCCGCTCCCATTGGGTCCGACGATCGCCGTAACCCCCTCCGGGAAATTGATTTTTGCTTCCGCAAAGGATTTAAACCCCAACATATCCAATGATTTCAAATACATCAGATCACCTATTCGAGAAAGTCTACGACCATTGAAAGCCTGAAAAATCCGTGTGACCTTCTAGCACAGCGAGTTTAGAGAAAGCAAAAGAAAATACAGCGGGTGGGGGAGTAACGATCTATGCCCTACAAGGTATAGGGAATATTCAAGAACACGCGGTTGAACGACTTACCCGGCAACACTGGCCGCAGATTTACCCGCGGACTCGATCTGAACCAATTCCTTCGGCAAGAGAAATTCGACATCTTCCTCGATCACGGTGAGCTCTTCCAACTCCGATGGACCGGAGGCTCGCAAGAACGCGACGACTTCCGTGACCAGGACCTCCGGAGCCGAGGCACCGGCTGCAATACCGACGGCTTTGGCCTTTTGCAACCACTCCGGGTTGATGTCGTTGGCTGAATCGATGAGATAGGAGGGAATGCCGCATTGTTCGCCCAACTCGCGCAGCCGATTGGAGTTGGAACTGTTCGGCGATCCGATAACCAGGATCACATCGACTAAACGCGACAACTCTTTCACGGCATTTTGCCGGTTCTGGGTCGCGTAGCAGATATCTTCCTGATGCGGGCCTTTGATGTTCGGGAACCGCCGATGCAAAGCGCCGACAATATCCCGGCATTCATCCACACTCAGCGTCGTCTGTGTGACATAGGAGAGATTGACGGTATTCTCAACGTGCAGTTTTTCGACATCTTCGACTGAAGACACCAGATGGAACTTGTCTGGAATCTGCCCCAGCGTCCCGATCACTTCCGGGTGGCCGGCGTGGCCGATCAGGATCAGATCATATCCTTGATTGTAGTCACGGTTGACTTCGTTGTGGACCTTGATCACCAGCGGGCAAGTGGCATCGATCACATGTAGCCGGCGGCGATTCGCTTCTTCCCACACAGACTTCGCCACTCCGTGCGCGCTGAAAATGACGACCGACCCTTCCGGGACTTCGTTCAGCTCTTCCACGAATACCGCCCCTTTTTGCCGGAGCGAATTCACGACATGGCGGCTATGGACGATCTCGTGGCGAACATAGATCGGCGCCCCGTATTTCTTGAGGGACAGATCCACAATGTCGATTGCTCGATCGACGCCGGCGCAAAACCCACGGGGATTGGCGAGATAGATCTTTATCATCGTCGTAGCTCCTCGGCCAGGGCTCTACTCAAAGGTTACCGCTTCCATTCAGTATCGAACGCTCACGATACGTCAGATCCATAGGGCCCGTCAACCGAATTACCGACGCCGCACACGATACCTTGTTCCACTTATGGAGAGCCTCATCGGCACCGCCGCCTAACCCTCCGGCAGCTGCCGACATCATCACTACGATTTCGAGTTGATCAGAGCGTGAAGTAAGTCCCAATACGTTGTTCTGGCCCTACAAGGAAGGTGATGGGTATGGTGCTGGGCGCTTGTCGGACTATTGGTACCTGTCAGGCTATCAAAGCCCGACCCCATACGAGCCATCCTAAAGCGACGCACTTCCGTGACTCTAAATTCCTCCGCTTGGGAGGACAAAATTTCCGCTTGACAAGTGTCCTACCTACTAGTAGGATGTGCGCCATGCCGACAACAGACACTCGAACGGCCATTATGGATGCGGCGCAGGCGTTGATACAGCGCGGCGGCGCCAATGCGATGAGCTACCAGCACATCAGCGACGCGATTGGCATCCGCAAGGCCAGTATCCACCATCACTTTGCCACGAAGGAGCAATTAATCGAGGCCGTCATCCAACGTTACGCGGCCTATTTCCTGACGCTCGTCAATGCCATCGTCGACTCGAAGCTGGACCCTGCGGCTAAACTACGTAAGTATGCCGGACTCTTTGAGGCCACTCTGTGTGAGGGACAGCAGGACAAGGCCTGTCTGTGCGGAATGCTGGGCGCTGAACTGGTCACGCTGGGACATCCCGCAGCCGCGGGGGTGCGACGCTTCTACCGAGACAATGAAGCACAACTTGCGAAGATTCTTGAGGAAGGGCTCACTAAAGGAACCTTTCATTTCAAAGGGGACACGAAGCTGGTGGCGGCCATGATCTTCTCTTTACTGGAAGGTGGCGCATTGGTCGTCCGGGCGGAAGGCGGACATAAGCGGCTGCATACCATGGTGGAACAGGCCATCACATTGCTGCAGCGATGACGGGTGTTTTTTTAGCCTCGGAGCCTACCTACTAGTAGGTCTATCATTCACAATCTAACCGTATGGAGGATGCGATGAGCACGATCGGAATTATGGGAACGGGGCGTATGGGAGTGCGGCTGGCAGAGGCATTTGCAAAATCCGGTGTTCGAGTAACGCTGGGTTCGCGCGATCCGCAGCGGGCCAAACGGATTGCCGAGGGGCTGAACATCCTAGGCATTACACCGGGAACCTACGAGCAGGCGATTCAAGCGGAGTTTGTCCTGCCCGCCATGTTTCTCAGGGATGGA
>DASUMN010000112.1:0-9134 GCA_036277675.1 Nitrospira sp.
CAACCAGACGTACTACCGCCACATCGAATCCGCCATCGCGCACCGTCCGCACCTCACCATGGACGATGGCGCCGACGTCGTCTCACATCTGCATTCCAAGCGCAAAGAGCTGTTGAAGAACGTGATCGGCGGCACGGAAGAGACGACCACCGGGGTCATCCGGCTCCGCAGCATGGCTGACAAGAAAGTGCTCAAGTTCCCGGTCATCTCCGTCAACGACGCCGATACCAAGCATATGTTCGACAATCGGTACGGCACCGGACAGTCCACCATGGACGGCATCGTGCGCGCGACCAACCGGTTGGTCTGTGGCTCCGTCGTCGTCGTCGTGGGCTACGGCTGGTGCGGGCGCGGCATCGCTATGCGGGCAAAGGGCATGGGCGCCGACGTGATCGTCACCGAAATCGATCCGTTGAAAGGCTTGGAAGCGGTCATGGACGGCTTTCGCGTCATGCCCATGGAGCAGGCCGCATCGGTCGGCGATTTCTTTGTCACAGTAACCGGCAACATCCACGTGATTCGCGGTGAGCACTTCGCCAGCATGAAAGACGGTGCCATCGTCTGCAACAGCGGGCACTTCAACGTGGAGCTGGATATTCCTGCGCTCGAAAAATTGAGCAAGAGCCGCAAAGTGATCCGCGCCGGTGTCGAACAGTTCACCCTCAAGAACGGGCACCGCGTGAGCCTCCTCGGTGAAGGCCGCCTGGTCAATCTGGCCACCGCCGAAGGCCATCCGTCCAGCGTCATGGACATGAGCTTTGCCAACCAGGCGCTCGGCGCGGAGTACATCGTGAAGAACTACAAGAAGCTCGAGAAGAAGGTGTATCCGGTCCCGGCGGACATCGACAAGGAAATCGCGCGGCTCAAGCTGGCCGGCATGGGCGTGGCAATCGATACGCTGACAGCGGAGCAGAAGAAATATCTCGCATCCTGGGAAATGGGAACATAGAGAGCATGGCGCGGCGCGGATACTCTCCGTGCTCGCTCACCGCGCATGCAGGATCAATCTGATTGCCAAATAGAGGGCGATGCTCGGTGAATGCGCGCAGTCGAGAGTACCCACACCGCCCTGCAAAAAATAAGAGCAAGGACAGACGGTGTCCCAGTTCAGCGCCGGCCGCGAATGAAACCCATTTCCCAGTCTGTTCGTGGGAAGTGAAAGAAAAGGCCACCTGAAATGGTGGCCTTTTCTATTTTGAATTCCTATCAGAGGGAGGATTTAGTCTTGCCGGGGCAGTGAGACTTCGCTGCCCGCTAGTTTCGTTCGAGTGTCACCTGGCGCTTGTTCCCCTCAGGAGAGAACCGGACCGATTGTATGTCCTTCGTCTCGCTGTGGAATTGTGCCGCCTCTATTTTACGATACCCGTATTTACTGAGAGTTGAAACAGAATGAGCCACACGCCCCAGTTCGTCCCCGATCATGCGCTTAGTGCGTTCCGCCTGTTCGTCGTCGACGAAAATGGTCGAGGCCTTGTACTCCAGCGGAGTGAGAGCGAAGAGATTCTTCTGATTACTTGAGAGGAATCTATTGATCGCGCCAGACAGTTTCTCCAAATCCGATCGACTCACATGTTTTGATCCCAACACGATAATATCTCCGGCGTTCGCCGTGAGATCGCCGATTAGATCACTTGCCTTAATACGCTCGACATCCTCGGCAGGGAACTCCGGTGCGCGATGTTCCTTGAGAAACAACTGAATCCTTTGCCGGAGGTGAGGAAGCGTCTTCACGCGCTCGCGATTCCCCATGGAGATGACCAAGGCACCGGCATTGATGTTGTGAAAACGGAGGTCGGACCGCAAGAGTAGCTTTTGGGTCTCAGATTGCTGCCACGTGCCATAGTCCCGCTCTTCAGCATAGCGATGTCCTCGGGCAATCCGTCTATACGATCCATCAGAGCGAAGTTCGATGTAATGCGAAAACTTTCCCCCATCATATTTGAAATAGCTGCCCCCAAGCTGGAAGGCACGTGAATCCTCTTCCGCGCCGGCAGGCCCTCCCATGGATCCGGCCAGCAGCACGAGAATTGCCACGACCTTGCAGAGCCGAGTTCTTGACGAATGGTACACGATAGCCTCCTCCAGCTGGTTTGGGGAAAGTATAGCACCGGCTTCTTTTGATGCTGTTTGCGCATGCCCAGACAGGCGTGTGGAGCAACCAATGAGGATATCGTGGAGGAATCGGCCAGGAGAGAACGTTCAGAACCACACGCGCACCTTCCAGGATTTCAAGCAGTTAGACAACCAGGCCTCGGCCAACTGTGAGAGGCTCCCCTTTCTTTCTCTCAGCAAGGGTCGTTCAGAGAAGGAGGGAGGACTTGAAGCAGGGGAGACTCTGGGAATCCAGCCCTCAGGCAAGGAATCGAGTAGCGGTTTGTCTTTTGCACAAGACCAAGATGAAACTCATCAACGGGGCAGGACGGCGATAATTCTCAACGGACCACCAGTGCCACCGGCAATTTTCATGGGGAGCGCGATCACGTCGAAACCCTGTTCGGGAAGACCGTGCAGGTCGGCAAGGTTTTCGAAGACCGGTACGTTATGGGAGAGCAATGTGACGTGTGATTCAAATGTCGTTGATTGGCCATAATCGATCGAGGCGGTGTCGATGCCGACGGCTTTCACCTGCCGTTCACGCACCAGCCAAGCCGCCGCTTCGGGATGCACTCCCGGAAAATGCAGCGCCTGCACTCCTTCCCGCCCCCGCAATTCCGTCCCCAGATATTCCTTCCGATTTGGCCAGAATTCGGCAAAGCCGGTATCCACCAGCAGGATGGAGTGGCCAGGAATTCGCCCATGCGTGACTTCCCACCGTTCAATATCTCGGATGGTGACTTGGTAATCTCGGTCACGCGCGCACTGGGCGTGAACATCGATCCGAACTCCCATGCCCACCAATCGGCCGATGGGGATCTGATCCACTGTCTGTTTCCCTCTGGAAAAGTGAATCGGGGCATCGATATGAGTCCCGCCGTGCTCGGGCATCTCGATACGGTTCGAGGCATAGTAGTACCCGCCCGCGGTGTCCTCAGCGTGCTGAATGATGAGCCTGAAATCCTGCTCCGTGGGCCAGACAATCGTATCCGCTCCGAACGGGTGCGTGAGATCGATCATCCGCGATTGCTCCCAAGCGACACGACTCTGCTGACGATCACCGACACACCCCGCGCTCAAGTTGAGGCACAGTGCGGTGGTCAACATGCTCGCCATGTACGTGAGTCTTCTCGCCATCGGACTCTTCCTACCCCCTCCCCCAAATTTCGGATCGAATGGATGTGCGGTGAGGCTTGCGCCATAGCGTGGATTGCTCACTCAGCAAGCAAGAGATATTGGGTGTGACGGCATTGCGACGGGAGTCGCAGCATTAGAGTCACACCCAAGAGGTAAGAACGACGTTCGTCAGCCGTCTGGACTCAAAGCATTATGGCGCACCGAATCCGCACGCCAGTCGGTCCAAACCCCAGTTACTTCCCAAACGCCTTTTTCAGCAGCGGTTCAATCTCCCCCTTGGCCGCCATCGGGTCGAGGATGTCGGTATCGCCGTAGAAGGTGCCGTCGATGAACACTTTCGGCAATGTCGGCCAATTGGTGATCTTGGTCAGAGCTTCCCGTTTTGCCGGCTGTGAGAGGACGTCGATCAACTCGTAGGGGTAGCCGTATTTATCGAAAAACTGCATCGTTTCTCGGGTAAACCCGCACATCGGCATCTGTTTGGTCCCCTTGCCGTAGATTAAAATCTTGTGGGCCTTCACTTCTTTCTGAATTTCTTCTTCGATCGGGTCCGCCATCATCCAGCCTCCTTGCCTACAACTCCGAGCGCTATACGCTCGGCCATACACAACTAATTTTCATCCTGGGTCTTCGCTGTGAGCTCCAGCGCATGAATACGCCCATCTTTCATCGGCGCATCCAGAGCCTGATAAATCATCCGATGCCGGTCCAGCAAGTTCTTGCCCTGAAAGGCCACAGAAACGACACTGACTTTGAGATGATTCATCGTTCCGGTGCGGTCCGTCACAGACACCACGGCATCCGGCATGCTTTTGCGGATATAGTCGGCCAATACATCCGGTGTAATCACAAGACCTCCCTGATTATCCAGTCAGCTACCCTAGCTGAAATCGCCTTGGAAAGGCAATGATCTCCAGCGTAACACCGGTGGATTTCAACACCTGGTGGTGCCTATGAGCCACAATACTGAAGCGGTACACCGGACTCAATCACCAATCGTTTGAAGTTCAATCACATAGGCGATCGTGTCGTCCGGCATAGGCCTTGCGCATCTCCTCGAATAGAACATGATGTGAGTTAGGCCATACGTCACCCTCTACTCTTCACGAGGAGGTCACCATGAATGAGTTCAAATCTGGGTTTTTTGTCGGAGGTGAACAGAGCAACGGCCGTGTGCTCGTCGTGGATGACGAGCCGGATATCCGCAAGGTCGTCCGGATGACGCTCCAAAAAGCCGGGTACGACGTGCTGGAGGCGGAAAACGGCGCCAAAGCCATCGAGACGATCAACAGCGGAGAAAATCGTCTCCTGCTTGACGTGATGATCTGCGACATCCGCATGCCCAAAGTGAACGGCATCGAGGCGATCGCGTACTTCCGTGAAAATTATCCCCGCGTACCCCTGATCGTCCTGACCGGATTCCCAGACACCGACATGGCGACGTCGCTGCTCCGGCAGGGCGTGGTGGACTACCTGGTGAAGCCGGTGGAAGGCGAGAAGTTGAAAGCCTCCGTCGCACGCGCCATGGAGCAGCGCGAATTGGCGCACCTATGATGAACTGGCCGACGGCACAGAGGACGGAGGCGGCGGTGACCTCTTCGGCCCAGGCTCACGCCGAGATCGTGAGCGAACGGACCAAGACAGTTCCCACCCCACTTCCGATGCGAGTGGCCATTATCGGAGCAGGCCGTGGAGGCACCGCCCTACTCGATGGACTCCATCTGATCGGCACGATTGAGATCGTCGGCATTGCCGATCGAAATCCATCGGCCCCCGGACTCACACGGGCCCACGAGCTCAATGTGCCGGTCTATGACCGGGTTGCCGACCTGATCCAGCACCGCGACCTCCACCTGGTGATGGATGTCACCGGCGATCCTGCGATGGAATCGGTGCTCCACGAACAGGTGCCAGTTGGAACCGCCATCCTCAGTGGACAGGCGTCCCGACTGCTGTGGACCTTCGTACAACATGAGGCACACTTACAGGCTGAGTTGCTGCACGCAGAAAAGCTCGCGGGAATCGGCTCATTCGCCGCCGGCATCGCGCACGACATGAACAATCCGCTCCAGTTGATTCTTGGCTTGGCGGAAAATCTGGCCGACGAAACAGACCTTGAAGCCGTCCACACGCAAGCACGAGACATCATCGAAGCCGTCAAGCGCACCACCGCCATTTGCCGGGATCTTACCTCCTACTCGCGCCGTGGGTCCTTGAAGCAAGACAGTCTGATCAGCATCAACGGCAAGCTGGACGAAGCGCTCAAGATCGCCCGGTATGCCGTGGCGCTTCAAGATATTGAGATTCGCAAGCGCTACCAACCCGACGTCGTGGTAAAGGGAAACCCCGATGAGCTCCTCCATGTGTTCGTCAATCTCATTACCAACGCCGTCCAGGCCATGGCAGACCAGGGCACGTTGACTCTGGAAACCTCCTTTACGGCTGGCGTCACAGTGGTTCGTGTCTCCGACACCGGCTGCGGGATTGCCCCTGAGTTGCTCGGCCGAATCTTCGAACCCTTCTTCACGACAAAACCCCCGGGAAAGGGAACCGGACTGGGGCTCTACAACATCAAGAGCGTCATTCACCATATGAATGGGACCATTGAGGTCCAAAGCCAGGTCGGCCGCGGCTCGACGTTTACGCTCACATTTCCTTGTGACTCAGCCTCAGGCGAGAGGAGCGCGTAGCCATGAGCGAGATGCCGGCTCCGTCGCCGTCCAGATCCCGTTGGGGGCTCAAGGCCAAGGTCATTCTCTCCATGTTGCTCGTCGGCGTCATCCCGCTCGTCATCGGCTTGGGGATGGCATTTTGGCAAGGGTCTCAAGAAATCCGGGAAGTCAGCGGAGAGAGCTTCGAAGCGTTGGCGACGGAGGCCGCCCGCAAACTCGATCTCCTCCTTGCCGAGGAAATCACTCGCACCGCACGTATCGCGAACGATCCGGCGATCATTCGCGCGCTGGAACAGCGGCGTGATTTGCACAGCGATTCCACACGCCAGGGCACGGCGCTCACGGAGTTCGAACGCCGGTGGGCGGCACGAGATGTGGCCGCCATCAAGTCTCTCACTGAGAACCCACTCAGTGCTCTCCTCCATGAATATTACGCCGGCGTCCACAGTGCACCAGGCCAGTTGCTTCCACAAGTCGTGCGTGCCTCGACGAAGCTCCTGTTCCTGACCGATGCGCAGGGCACGCTCGTCGCGAGCATCACTGAGCATCCGGCATTCCGCCATCATGAGACGACCTGGTGGCGGGGAGCCTTCAACAACGCGGTGGGCCGGCTCTATATTGAAGATTTGCATTTCGACCGCCAGGTGGATGCCTACGTGTTCAGTATCTCGCTCCCCGTGATGGACAGTCTGCGGTACGAAGCCGTCGGGGTGCTCCATCTCGTGATCAACGCCAAAGACTTTTTTTCTCCCGCCACCCATACCATTCGATTCGGGAAAACCGGCCACGTCATGCTCATCGATTCCAACGGTCTCGTCATGAGCTGCCCGATTCTTCCAACCGGTGTGCCGTTGTCCGATCGGAACCTGATTCCACTCGTCACGCCCCAACACCCCGGTTGGGTGCAGGCCGCCAGCGACGGCCACGGCGGGCAATCCACGTCCGTCATCGGATTTGCGCCGCTCTCGGAGGCCAGCCGGACCGCAAATAGTTCAATCGACAATGGATCGTGGCACACGTTCGTCTGGCAAGCGTCCGATGAACTCTTTGCACCGATTCAGCACCTGTTCACCTGGGTGACGGTGTTCGGCGCCGTCGCGGTCGCCTTGCTCGCGTCGCTGGGATACATTGCCGCCGGCCGTATCGTGACACCGGTTCGGCAACTCCAGCACGCCGCGCAGTCGATCGGACGCGGTGAACTGCGAACCCCGATTCAGATCCACAGCGGCGATGAGCTGGAAGACTTAGCGGAAGAGTTCAACCGGATGAACCAGCAATTGAAAGTCGCCTTCGCCGGCTTAACCGACCAAGTCAAGTTAAAGACCCAGGAAGTGCAGGTTCTGCAACAATCCACAGATCATATTCTCGATGCCGTCTCCACGCCCATCCTATTGATCGACAACGACGAAGTGGTGCATTACGTCAATCGGGCGGCGCGCGATGCCTTTGCGGTTCGGGATGAATCGCTGCACTCTCCGCTCTCTGTCATCCTCTCACTCGATCCCGCTGCCCAACGAGCGCTTCGGCAATCGTTGCGCACAGACGGAACCGTCTCGTCCCCACACCCCCATACGCTACAGGACACCGGACCGAGAGATCCCCTGGCTCCGTCATCCAAGCAGGACGCGCCCGGCAGCCGGCCGGAACTCCATATCGGCGCGCGCGTCTATCACTACCAATGGTTTCGGCTGCCGGCCAGACCAGGACAACGAGACAGCATCGGCCTGGTGCTCCGAGACACGACGGACGAGAGTCTGCTTCACGAACAATTGGTACAAGCGGAGAAAACCGGCAGCCTCGGTGTGTTGACCGCCGGGATCGGCCATGAGCTGAACAACCCGTTGTTCGGGATTATCGGATTGGGCGAAGCGATGCAGGATGAGCAGAGTCTCGAACGGGTGAAAGCGTATGCTCACGATATCGTAGCGCATGGTCGGCGCATGGCCGGTATCATCCGGGACTTCACCGGTGTGGCCAATCGAGAAGTCTCGGACCAATACGTCACGGTTTCACTAGAAGAAGAACTGGATCGCGCGCTGGCGACAGTACGGACGGCCGCCGAGATGACGGATGTCGTGGTGAAGACCGCCTACCACGGCAACCTGCGCGTGATGGCGCTCCCGGATCAGCTGAGACAGGCCCTGGCGAACCTCATCACCAACGCCGTCCAGGCGATGAAAGGGGCCGGCACACTCACACTCACCACCGTGCTGTCCGATCGCACCGGGGTCGTGACGATTGCCGATTCGGGACCCGGGATCTCCAAACAGCACTTATCGAAAGTCTTCGACCCGTTTTTCACCACCAAGGAGCAGGGGGAAGGATCGGGTCTCGGGCTGACGGTGGCGCGGCGCATCATCCGAAAATTCGGCGGAGATGTTCGCATCGAAAGCCTCGAAGGACGCGGCACCACTTGCATTGTGACCCTGCCGGCCCTAGCCACGACGTTACAGGAGGGACCATGGACCCCGTCCGCTTCACAGGCCGAGCCGCAGCCGTCGCATTCTTCGTAGGATGGGCGTGGAGCGGCGCCTTGCTTTCCTTCGCGAAAGATACCTCCGGCTCCGCCGGTATTTCGCCGGAAAAGGTCGCCGATTATGTGCATGCGATCTTGGAGGCCCACCGTACGATTTATACCACCCATGTGGTCAATCGCATGCAGGACAAAAACATCGTGCGGGCGGCTGAACGGTGGGAGCAAGAAAATGCGCTCCCTCTGCCGGCACAACTCCTCCAGCAGTCCGGGCGGCTCGCCGCGGAAAGCGGAAGCGGGATTCGCTACCGGCTGATCGGGTTAGCACCGATCTATCAACGCAATGCGCCGGCCACCGACTTCGAACGCAAAGCCCTCGAAACGCTCCGGCGCCAGCCGGACCGGCCGGTTACCGGCATCGTCAGCAGCGGCAAGAAGCAATACTTCCAAGCCATCTATGCCGACCGTGCGGTCTCCCCCGCCTGCATCACCTGCCATAACAGTCACCCCTTGAGCCCAAAGCAAGACTTCAAGTTGAACGAGGTGATGGGCGGAATCGCGATTACCATCCCGTTGGAGTAAGGACCGTCACGCATCCGTCGTCATACGAAAACGGAGGAAGAGGATTCCCCCTCGATTGACGAATGACGGTTGACGCTACGCGGGATTGGTCGGCGGCGGAGCGGACGGCGAACCGCTTGCGGTCGTGTGATAGTCCTCACGATAGATCTGGACCGCCGTAATAAGAAGACTGACTA
>DASUMN010000113.1:0-5423 GCA_036277675.1 Nitrospira sp.
CCTTGTCGCGCATCCGCAGATTTCAACGATCGCGTTTACGGGATCGAAAGCGGCGGGGCTCCAAATTCTTGCCGACGCCGCCTGTGTGCGTCCCGGCCAATCAATGGTCAAACGGGTGATCGCCGAGATGGGCGGAAAGAATGCCCTCATTGTCGACGAGACGGCGGATCTCGATGAAGCGATCACCGGAGTCGTCGCATCGTTCTCAGGATACGCGGGCCAGAAATGTTCCGCCTGTTCGCGCGCCATCGTACATCGTGGGGTCTTCGACCAGTTCGTCGCACGATTGAAAGACGCCGTGTTGAGCTTGCGAATCGGCGACCCGGCAGAACCAGGGACCAGGGTTGGACCGGTCATCGATGCGCGCGCTCAGGCATCGATTCAACAATTCGTTACCGATGGGCAACGAGAAAGCCGGTTGCTCATACAGTGCTCGGTGAAGGGCGAAGGTTACTTCGTCGGTCCAACCGTGTTCGTTGACGTTGCCCCCCACCATCGGTTGGCGCAAGAAGAAATCTTCGGTCCCGTGCTGGCGGTCATGAAGGCGGAGAGTTTTGCGGAGGCGCTTCAGCTGGCCAATGGAACCGCTTACGCGCTCACGGGAGGTGTCTATGCCAGGAGTCCGGCCAATCTTGCGCTGGCGAGGGAACTGTTCGACGTAGGGAACCTGTACTTGAATCGGCCGATTACCGGCGCCTTAGTCGGACGCCAGCCCTTCGGTGGGCATCGATTCTCAGGGGTGGGCGCGAAGGTCGGCGGCGAGGACTACCTGGCCCAGTTCATGATCGCCCGCGTCATTAGCGAGAATACCCTCCGACGGGGATTCGAGGCCGCTGACTGATCCTTTCGCCGGCTTGATCTCGTATTCTTCCAACTCTTCCGAAAGCTCCACCACCACTCCCCGGTCTTCCTTGACGGCGCCCATCTCTTGCCGTTCCGAATATTTGACGAGACCGACTCCCTTCGCAAACCACGCCGTCATGATATCCAATCCTGCGATCGTGCGGCGGCTGGCCGACAGATGGATGCGCATGGTCATTTTGGCTTCGACTTTGATGGCGTCCGTAAACGTCCCTGCCGGCACGGTGACGGTCTCGCGGCTGAGGACCGTACTCCACCCCTTCACATCTGTTTTCTCATCGGTGCCGTCGCGGTCCAGATCCATCCCGAAATCGAGCCCAGCCCGATCAAACTGCTGGAACGACGTGGGCACCTTCAACGGGAAGCGGAAGATCTGGTACGGGGTAATCTGTTTTTCCAACGGCGTCCCCGGGTCGGCCCCATAATAGACGATGCCGACGCTGTCCCGGCGATAGTAACTATCCGAAGGACCGTGATTGCCGGGATTCGTGTCATGGAAAACGGTCACCGCTACACCCTTGATCGTCTTGGTCCCGGTAACCGTCGAGACATTGGTGAAAAACTTGTTCTCAATCGTCTGAAGCGGGCCTTCCGACAGCTGTCCGCGGTATGTCCAGCGGCTGCCAAGGGTGTCGGGAAAGTAGTCGGCGGATGAGGCGATCGTCAGGGGCTCTTCTGCGCCCAGTGATGTCGCTCCTAGCCCCACTGCCAATAGCACACTTCCCAAAAGGAGCGTTTTCATTGTCGTGGACCGCATCGTTACAAACAATCTCCAATCGTGAACGTGCCCGACGGTACCATAGGAACTGCAAGTGCGGCAAGCAACCGGGCGTTACCGAAGAGAAGATGCGCTTGCGTTCACCCACTCCTCCTCTCATAATCCGGCCACGCATGACACGCTCTTTGTCGAAAAAACCGGCGGCTCGCGCCCGTCCGATTCAGGTAAAGGCCCATCCGGCCGTGTTCGTGACCGGAGCGTCCGGGGGCATTGGCCGGGCAATCAGCCTTGCGTTCGGTGCAATGGGCTGGCATGTCGGTGTCCACTATAGCCGGAACAAGCCCGCGGCAGAGACCACCCTCCGGCAAATTCGGGCAGCGGGTGGCACCGGTGATCTCTACCAAGCAGATATTCGAAAGTCCGACTCGGTCCAGCACATGATCGACGCATGGTGTACTTGCGTGCCCACCACAGCGGCATTCATCTGCAACGCGGGAATTGCCGAACGCGGTCTACTGGTGCGCCAAACCGAACAGACCTGGCACGAGGTGATGGAAACGAATCTGACCGGCACCTTTCACTGTCTTCGTGCCATGGCTCCGCCGTTACTTGCTCACGGAGGAGGCTCGATCATCGTGATCGGCTCCCACACGGGATTCCATGGAGCCACCGGTCAGGCCGCCTATGCGACGTCGAAAGCCGGGCTGATCGGATTGGTCAAGAGCGCAGCGTGGGAATGGGGGCCGCAGAACGTCCGAGTCAATCTCGTGCTGCCAGGCTGGCAAAAGACCGGTTTAACGGCAGCCATCTTTCCGGAAGGCAGTGGATGGCCGGACCATGCGCTGCGCCGGCCTCCGTCATTGGAAGAAGCGGCGCGGACGGTCGTGCATCTGGCACAGCTGAACGATGTCTCTGGCCAGGTCTGGAACTGTGACAGCAGGAACTTATGATGAAGAGCTGATCGCACATGAATCGCGGCATCTTCATCACCGGCACGGACACGGGCGTGGGTAAGACCCTCGTCGCCGCTGCGCTGGCGATCGCCCTAAAACAGCAGGGCCGGACGGTCGGCGTGATGAAGCCCATCGAAACCGGGATTTCCGCCTCCAAGACCGCGCAATCCGATGCAGCACGGCTCCGTTCCGTTATCGACAGCTCCGAGCAGCTCGGAGCGGTCAGCCCTTACCGATTCGCCTTGCCGGTCGCTCCACTCGCGGCTGCGCAGACCGAACGACAAGAGATTGTTCCCGGCACCATCCGAAAACACTACCGCCTGCTGGCTGCACACTATGACTATACCGTCGTCGAAGGCGTCGGCGGAGTATTGGTACCCATCACGCCGGACACTGATGTCGCGGATCTGATCGCGCAATTAAGGCTGGCGGCAGTGGTGGTCGGAAGGTCTGGCCTCGGAGGAGTCAACCACGCACGGCTGACGATCGAAGCGCTGCGCAGAAAGAACATCCCCGTCGCCGCATTGATTCTCAATCAAACCCAGCCAACACGATCGAAACTGGCACTCATACAGGAACGGACCACGGTCGAGTTGCTACAGAAGCACGCAGGCGTACCAGTCTTGGGTCCACTCCCCTACCAATCGGGATTATCGCGGCGCTTTCGCCAGGCGGCGGTTCGTCTGTCCCGCTCAGTGGCGATCAAGACGCTGGTGAAGCTGGTGATGACATCCTCATCACGAAGCCGGTGACCGCGTGCCGCACGTCAGGCGCGGCCACAATGGCAGAAATCACCGCGACGCCGTTGGCGCCGGCCTGCATGACGTCCCTCGCGTTCTCCACCGTGATTCCACCGATGGCGAAGATCGGCAGCGAGGTGAGCGACCGAATTTCTTTGAGGCCCTGCATGCCGACGACTGGATCGTGGTCTTGCTTGGACCCCGGCTTGAAGATCGGCCCAAATCCGATATAGTCCGGTTTTAGGCGGTCGGCCTCTCGAACCTGGTCCGGGTTGTGGGTGGACAACCCGATCAGCTTCCCCGCACCCATGATCTTGCGCGCATCGCCAAATGGCAAGTCGCCTTGCCCCAGATGCACACCATCAGCCTCGACTGCCATCGCCAGGTCACACCGATCGTTGACGATGAATGTCACGCCAAGCGCTGTAGCAATCGCCCGAAGCGCCATTGCCTCAACATAGGCCTCCTTCATCGAGGCGGACTTGTTTCGATACTGAAATACCTTCGCGCCCGCCCCTGCCGCTTCCTCAAGAATATCGGCGAGGGATCGTCCGGGACAGACCGATGGATCGAGAATGACGTAGAGGCCTGCGAGTGGACCGGTCGATCGTGCAGTTTCCATGGCCTGACGCTAGTGTCTGGAATGCTCAAGAGCCTTTTGCTTGACAATGCGAAAGTGCGATTCCAGTTCTTGTCGTACGGCCAGGGCCATGATCCAATCAGGGACAAGCGAGTCCAGCTCAAAGAGCAACTCAAAGTCGGCACTGGTCTCTTTCCCCTCACTGACTGGCCGCAGCGTCCACACACGGTGATATCGTTTGAAATCTCCGCCCTTCAGGTCGGTCACCAACCCACCGTCCGGCAACGTGCGCGACTCCGTGACCAGGCGACGCTCTCCTGGGAGCAACGCATGTTCGAGTCGAAGATCGATAGTGGCGACACCATCCCGCACATGCCATTCAGCCAGTCGCATGCGTACCTCGAAGAGATCCGGCCAACGTGGATAATCGGTCAACAGTCCTTGAATAACCTCGGTCTTTGCCGGAAACAACACGCGGGCCCTCGCGTGCACACCACCGGCAGGGTCAGTCGTGATTTCCAGGGTATCGGTACTCGACGCAGCATACCCAGCCGACGGCCACGGAGCCGCAAACAGCAGGGGCAGGAACAAGAACAGCCATCCAAGACCTACGGGTGATACTGCGTATTCTGTTTGCCTCATGCGCGCCACCAGCCTAGCGCCTCCCCACCTCTGCTCCGGATATCACGGATTCTACGCGGACACCCCGATGGCCGCAAGAAAAGAGACTGTGTTACCCTCAAACAACTTTGAACAGCTATGTCTCTGACTGAATCGATCAAACGGGAGGCCCGTGTGTTGGGATTCGATGCGGTTGGCATCGCGCGGGTTGCTGAAAGCAATCAGCGAGCAGCTGTCAGCGAGCAGCCGGACTCCGGTCCAAAGCCGGTCCCTACTCGAGTCTCCCCATTGCTCTATGACCGTCTGACGGAATGGCTCCGGCGAGGCTATCAGGGCACGATGGCCTGGATGGAACGGACGCCGGAAAAGCGCGCAGATCCCCAGCAGGTGCTTTTGGGGTGCCGTTCGGTCATTTCCCTCGGCCTCAATTATCTCACCAACCATCGCGCCGATGAACGGCCCGGTTACGGCCGAATCGCGCGCTATGCGTGGGGTAGGGATTACCACAAAGTCCTCGGCGAACGGCTCACACAACTCGAACAGGCCATTTACCGTCTGGCACCGGATGCGGTCACCCGTTCCTATACTGATACCGGCCCCATTATGGAGAAGGCCTGGGCCGAACGGGCGGGGCTTGGGTGGATCGGCAAACATTCCAATCTGGTCTCTGTGGAGCAGGGGTCATGGTTGCTACTGGGTGAGATTTTGACCACGTTGGAGTTGGAGCCCGACGAACCGGCTGCCGATCTCTGCGGCAGTTGCACCCTCTGCATTCAAGCCTGTCCGACCGACGCGATCGCCGAGCCCTATGTTGTCGATGCCACCCGCTGTATCTCCTACTTGACCATCGAATGGCGTGGTGAAGACAGCTCCATTTCACCTGAACTCCAACGAGGCATGGGGAACAAGATCTTTGGGTGCGATGATTGCCTCGATGTGTGTCCGTTCAA
>DASUMN010000114.1:0-4836 GCA_036277675.1 Nitrospira sp.
GGTCACAAGCAGAGCAACCATCCACGCAAACATGTACACGAGCATGACGTGTTCAAATTTTCTATCATACCATCTATTCATGACAGCCTCCTGATGTTCAGAGCAGCGCGTACAGGCTGCACGTACTGCCGCGTCCACACCAGACTTTTATTGAGTACGCCTCATCGTAGGGCCTTCCTCAACCTAGCAGGAGTCGATCCCGGAAGGCGCGCACGGCTTGGAATCGGTGGGCTGTGACTCACTTTGTTTGCCTCAATCCCTGGGTCTGTCGCCGCGCCGCAGAGCAGGCAACGCCATCCCGATACCGAGGGCTGCCCCATATCTCTCATTTGGACGGCAATCAAGAGACCCTGGCAACGCAGGCAATGCATGGCGCCTCCTTTGGCCTCGCGCTACAACACCCTTCTCAAGGTCTTATTCCAGACAAGACACGCGTAGAAGGAATCGGAGGAACTTCGATGGGACCAACAGCCGTTACCATATTCTTGCGCCTGACCTTGTCTGCCAGCCTGACCAAACGATCAATGCCGTCTATCTTCCTCCTCTTCCGGAATCGAAGCCCAAATCGCGATACCAAACAAGAGCGCGGCAATGCCAAGCAAGCTGTAGATCTGATACATCTCTCTCACCATCCTTTCGATGACGCTTTGAGTTGACTCGCTCGTCTCTACTCACTCATCGCTTCAGTCTCTCCAACACCAGTCGCTCAGGAGCTACCCGCGGACGATCGTGGAGTCCTCTCGCGCTGGATATTCAAAACTTAGGTGCCGACCGAATCGCTTTCCTCGTCTCCTCTTCCCCGGCACAGCTTTGTTCAGCCAACATACGTTGCCCGGCACTGGCAACCTCGGGAATTCTGGCCATACAGGCATTGAGTGTATCCTCCGCCGCACCCGAGGCCATGACGCCAAGCACGGCTATCGGAGCGAACCCCATGATTCTTTCCCCAAGCGGATCGACCGGTTGGGCAGATAGAGACGACTCTATCGACGGCACTGCGAGCAGCACCAGCATCGAACCCACGGCTACACGATTTGCCTTTGTCGTTGTTTTCATCGTGATTACCTCCTCATGCTCGTTTGAGTGCCATCCTCCCGAGATAGGCGCAGAAGACACCACTCCCGGGTAATCCGCTATTCGCACATAGCACCGGATCGATGACACTCGCTCTTAGAAGAAGGTGCGGAGACTGAGAGACCAGACGCGCAGGAAAGGAAGGGGACGCGCGAGAGATAGGACAGCCGACGTTGTTCAGAACGTCATGGAATCACCCTACAGACCGCTTTCGGTGCTGTCAATGCTTCGGAGTCGAGTGCAACCTGTAACGCCCTGATTCCATAGAAGTATATTTATTTTCAGACGAGCATCGGTTCGGGAGAGGGACTATCCGGCACCGAGAGTCGACTCTGTTCCATTACACGCAAATACGCACCGGCAGCCGCACATAAGGACTGCTTCATCTTTGTTTTGTTAAATGTCTCCAATAGGGGAACGATTCCACGAACGGTGAGATATCGCGCTGACTATGAGTCTTTCGGCCTATAGCCGAGACCAACTTAACATTCACCCGCTAAGAGGTTTGTGCGATAATCCGTTCATGCTGAAACGCTGGCTCGTCGGCGACCCGCTGAAATCCACACAGGCACGACACGAACGGCTGCCAAAACGATCGCCCTCGCGATCTTTTCCTCGAACGCCATCTCGTCCGTTGCCTACGGGACGGAAGAAATTCTCCTCGTGCTTGTGTTGGCCGGAGCGGCCGCCGCCGCTTGGTCGATACCCGTCAGCCTCGCCATTCTTTTTCTAGTGCTGGTCCTGACCATTTCCTATCGACAAATCATCTATGAGTATCCGGAGGGAGGCGGGGCCTACGTCGTCGCCAAAACAAATCTCGGCGAACGGCCAGCCCTGGTTGCGGCCGCCGCGCTGATGATCGACTATGTCCTGACTGTCGCCGTCAGCGTGGCGGCGGGCGTGGCCGCCATTACCTCGGCCATCCCCGATCTATTTGCCCATCGGGAAGCGCTGGGACTGGCTGCCATCATCTTTATAGTCATCATGAATCTCCGCGGCGTCCGGGAGTCAGGCAAGTTTTTCGCCATTCCTACCTATTTCGCCATTGGAGCGCTCGGATTGCTGGTCGTCGCCGGCACCATGAAATCGTTTTTCACTGGCGCCGTTCCTCCTTCAGCCGGCCCCGTCGCTCCGGACAAGGCCATGGAGAGCCTCACGCTCTTCTTAATCCTCCGGTCGTTCGCCGCCGGTTGTTCGGCAGTTACCGGCATGGAAGTGATTTCCAACGGGGTCAAGGCGTTTTGTCATCCCGAATCGAAAAACGCCGCAACGACCATGATCTGGATGTCCGCCATCCTCGCGTCGCTGTTCATGGGGGTGAGCTGGATGGCCTATCACCACGGCATTCTCCCCAAAACGGATGAAACGATCATGTCCCAGCTGGCCCGCCTGACGTTCGGCACCGGTGCCATCTACTACGCCATTCAGATCGCCACCATGATGCTGCTGGTACTGGCGGCCAACAGCGCCTTCGCCGGGTTTCCGCATTTGGCGTCGATCCTGGCGCGTGACGGCTTCATGCCGCATCAGATGGCCACATTCGGAGACCGCCTCGTGTTTTCGAACGGCATTATCATCCTCGGCTTCTTCGCCTGTCTCCTGCTGGTGATCTTTAAGGGCGACACCCACTCACTGATCCCCCTGTATGCCATCGGCGTGTTCGTCTCATTCACGTTGTCCCAATCCGGCATGGTCAAACGGTGGCTCGTGAAAAAAGGCCCGCATTGGCGCAAGAAATTGATTGTGAACGGCATCGGCGCCGTCACAACCGGCGTGGCCACAATCATCATCGCCAGCACTAAGTTCATGCAGGGTGCCTGGATCGTATTTCTGCTGGTGACCATTCTCATCCTTATGTTCCAGGGCATTCGCTCACACTATAAGGCTGTGGCAGAACAGATCGCGCTGGACCGCCGGGGAGCCAGGCCTCCGCTGCCACGCCGGAACATCGTGATCATCCCGATTAGTGGGCTAAACCGCGCCGTCGTCCGGGCGGTAGACTTCGCAAGAAGTCGTCCCGGGGAGATTCGTGCCGTGTACGTCGATCTTGACCCGGAAGAAAGCGCCAAGGTGAAAATTCAATGGGCACAATGGGGCGGTGGTATCAATTTGGTCGCGCTTGCGTCTCCCTACCGATCGGTACTGGGATCTCTGATTGAGTACATCGAAGAGATCTTAGAAAAAGAGCCGAATACCTGGGTGACTGTCGTAATCCCAGAAATCCTGCCGGCCCGTTGGTGGCAAAACATTTTGCATAATCAACGGGCCTTGATGCTCAAAGCGGCACTGCTGTTCAAAGAACGCGTGATTCTCATCGATGTACCATTCCATTTGACCCGCTAATCGTGAACCGCCAACTGTCATGTGTCATGCGTCACGTGCGGGGACTGGCGGCCGCCCTTGGCCTCGCCGCCATACTGCTCACCATCGAGCCGGCCTTCGCCTTCAAGATCACTGAGCCAGCGGATGGAGCCACACTGGCAGCTGGAACGACCGTGACTGCCCGCGTGGATCTCGGAAAGGACAGCGGCATCGTCACTGTTCGTTACTATTGGTACAGCGAGCAAGACGAGGTGCTGGTCGAACAGGACGACGCCACAGCCACAGGCTCCATCGTCGCACCGGTCGTATTGACCGGACAGGCCCACCACACTCCCCCGTTCGGCGGCGCCTTGCTTGTGCCGAAGGACGGCATTGGGCCGATGCGTCTTCTGGCTGTCGCGGAAATCTCGCGTGGACGATTGGGAACCCGCTCGGTTTTTGACGAGGTAGTGGTGCAGGTTGTCCCCAAAGCTGCTCTCACTGCTATCGACTTTGAAACAGAGAAGCCGTTGCAACTCGGCCGCACCGGACAATCGTCCGCCTTCGGCCATGTGGATTCGCGAGGCAAGATCTTCGAATTGCCCGTCGTCGGCGACTTCGCCGATGGGATCACTCGGCGCATCAGCGCGCCGGAAACAGGAACGCACTATGCGTCTTCAAATCCGAAAGTCATTACGGTCCTGCCCGGCGGTCTCTTGCAGATCATGGGCAATGGGAAAACGGTGCTGACCGTCACCAATCGCGGCCAGCGGGCACAACTCGACGTGGATGTGAGCGTGAACGATGAACCGAACGAGCCGCCGATCGCCGATGCGGGAACGAACAAAACGGTCAAAAGCGGATCGAAAGTGAAATTGACCGGGTTAAAAAGCCGCGACCCCGAAGGCGAGGCGCTCTATTATAGTTGGAGCCAGATCCGCGGCAGCAAGGTATCTCTGCTTGATGCGAACAACGCCGAAGCGTCGTTTCTGGCGCCCCAGGTCTCCGAACCGAGAACCTACCGCTTCAAGCTGCGCGTGACGGACAAGAAAGGGGCGGACTCTCTGCCGGCATTTGTGAACGTGACAGTCGAGCCGTAGAATCCGTCCTGATGATTCCTGATTTTGCCGCTGCAACCTGTGTCATTCAGCTAGTCCTTAATTAACGGTCACGCCTCGGTCAGCCGCATCGGTCCGTAGGTCATACGTGCCTTCTTCAATTCGTGGCTATGCCGCCGAAGGGCGGGGCCGAAGGAGGAACGGAGCACGTCGTGTTTGAACGGCTCGCTCTCCCGCTCTACGTGCCCGATGGCCTCTGCCAATTGCGCAACCAGCCGGCGTCCTGAGCCAGTCAGCCATCCCAAATGGCGATCGGCATAGTGCAGATCGTGTAGTGAGTAGCGGACTGACGCGACCTCTTCCAAACACCGAAATCGTGCTCGCAGCACGTCTCGCCGGCTGA
>DASUMN010000115.1:0-4829 GCA_036277675.1 Nitrospira sp.
CACGAGGCCGGCGACGAGGCCTTCCGGATTCTGAACAAGAAGGGCGAGATGTTGCCGCAGCGCGATCCCCATACCGATTCCTATCGTCCCGGCGCGCGGCTCTTGAACTATCGCAGCGAGCCGCACGGCACCCGCATCGAGCTTCAGGCCCATATGGGATTCTACGGCGATGAGTCTATGGCCTATGGGTCCTACACGTTCGGTGATCCGGCGACGACGATTCCCCGGTCCTACCTCGGCGATCCGGCCAAATTCCGGATGGCGGGTGGTTCGGAGATCGTGCATTCGCACCATCTTCATGGCGGATCCATCCGCTGGGCGCGTCAGCCGGGCAATAGCCATCTGGATTTCGCCGTGTCGAAGAACGGGCCGGTGAAGTTCCCGCCGATCAGCGATCCGTCCGACCGATTGGATGTGCAATCCATCGGACCGACGGAGGTCTACGACCAGGTGATCGAGGGCGGGTCGGGCGGGCTGCAAGCGCTGGCCGGCGAGTTCGTCTTCCATTGTCACATCCCGCAGCATTACGTGACGGGCATGTGGGGATTTTGGCGTGTGTACAACACGTTGCAGGCGCCGGGGTCCCAAACGGACGTGATGAAACCGCTGGTGGAGTTGCCGGATCGGGTCGGGAAGATGAAGCCCGGCACTTCGAGCGACAAGCTCGTCGGCACAACGGTCGATTGGTACGGCGGCAAGAAGTTCGAAATCACCAAGGACAAGACCGACTGGAAAGCCGAGCCGGCCAAAGTCTCCATCAAGGATTGGGTGGAGATGATGCTGCCGCCGCAAGGCAAGCCGGGCAAGAAGAACACGGAGAAAGAGCAGACATTGGCCTACGATGCGACCGTCAACGACTGGGCCTGGGACGGCACGAAGGCACTCAGTGAACTGGAGACGGCGTACGAGTGGGTCAACTACAAATCGACGACACCGGGCAAGCGGCAGGACATTCTCTTCGATCCGCGAAGCGGCAAGCTTGCCTGGCCGTGGCTGCGGCCGCACCTGGGCCGGCGCGTGCCCTTTGCACCCAGCCACAGCGGAGCACCATGGCTGGAGCCGATCCATCGACGCGACGATGGCAGTAATTCCACCGAGCCGCCGAGGCCGGGCGAGCAGGGGCCGTGGAGTCTCTGCCCGGAGGGTGCGCCGCAGAAGTTTTTCAACATCCATGCGATCACACTGCCGATCACGCTGAAGAAGGCGACGGCCAAGACGCCGGCGATCGTGGATCCGGACGGCTTGCTCTACGTGCTGCACGAGGAGGAGGCGGAGGTCCGGAAGAATCACGCCAAACAGATCCCGCTGGTGATCCGCGGCAACGTGCAGGACTGTATCGACGTGGTCTATAAGAGCGAGCTGAAAGACGATGCGCGGCAAGGGTTTTCCAGCAAGACGAATCTGCACCCGCATATGTTCCAGTTTGATACGCAGGCATCCGATGGTCCCATCATCGGTTTCTCGTACGAGATGTCGTTGCGGCCCTTCACGATTCTGAAGGACGAGCATCCCGGCAAGGGCATGCCCGTGCCGATGAACACGACGATCGAAGCCGAAGCGGCCAAGGGTGCGAGCAGCATCACGGTCAAAGACGCCTCGCGCTATCATGTGAAGACGGAACTGGGTGTGGGTATGGACGAAGTGGGCCGGTTCGAGTCGGCCCGGATCAGCAAGATCGACGGCAACACGATCACGTTCGAACGGCCGCTCAAGTACGCCCATAAGAAGGGCGAGATTGTGTCGGTCGAATGGATCCGTGAACGGTGGTACGTGGACGCCGATTTCGGCACCACCTTCTGGCACGACCATGTGTTCGGACTGGACGGCTGGGGCCATGGCCTCTTCTCGACGTTCATCGCCGAGCCGCCGCGGTCCACCTATCATGATCCGGTGACGGGGAAAGAGCTGCGCAGCGGGCCGGTGGCCGATATTCACACGACGGAAGCGGTCTCCGCCCATATCAACGGATCCTTCCGTGAGATCGTGACGCAGGTCATGGACTCGAATCCCAGGACGGCGGAGTTGATCACGACCGACAATCCTCAGGCGAAAGTCGGCGCCATTTCTGTGGACGGCACGCCCTCCGCGGTCTACCCGGCCAAGCTCAATTTGTCGCCGATGAAGTTCCTGAACGGCGGCGAAGCGACGACCGGAAGCGGCTACAACATGCGGGTAGAGCCGCTGTCGGTGCGGCTGGCCAACAATCCGGATCCGTCGCAACTGTTCAGCAGCCGGGTTCATGGAGATCCAGAAACACCGATGCTGAAGGCGTACCTCGGTGATCCCATCGTGGTCCGGCTGATCGAAGGCTCGGCCAATGAGGTGCATTCCTGGCACGTCAGCGGCCATTGGTTCCCGATGGAGCGGTACAGCAAGAATTCGATTCCACGCAGCACGTTGCACGTCGTGATCGGTGAACGGTACGACGCGGCTATTCCGGCCGCGGGCGGACCGCAGCAGATGGCCGGCGATTATCTGTACTACAGCGGCCGCGCGTCCCATTTTGCTGAAGGCAGCTGGGGTATCTTCCGGATCCTGGACAAGGCGGATGGGACGTTGAAGCCGCTGCCGGGGCGGGAGACGATTCCACAGTCGGCCAAGTCCGTCTGTCCGGCCGATGCGCCGGTGAAGAGCTTCAACGTCTCCGCTATCGACAAGGCGATCCGCTACAACAAGGGCACGCCCGGTGTGATGGAGGTCGATCTGGAGCGGAAGATGGTGCTCGGCAACGAGGTCGGGAAGATGTACGTGCTCGAAGGCGAAAAGACCAAGGTCGCCTCCGGCAGTCTCGAGCCGAGCCCGTTGACGCTGCACGTCAATGTGGGCGATTGCATCAAGGTCAATTTGAAGAATGAAATGGCCAAGGATCGGGCCGGTTTCCACGTGGACAATCTGGCCTTTGACCCGAAGGAATCCATGGGTATCAATGCCGGCAATAATCCCGGTGACCAAACGGTCGCTCCCGGGCAAAGCCGGACCTACACGTTCTACGCCCATCCTGAGTTCGGGGAGAACGCGGCGCTGATTCAGGATTGGGGGAACGTGATCGAGAATCCACGGAACGGTCTCTTCGGCGCGGTTATCATCGGTCCGAAGGGATCGCAATACCGTGATCCGGTGAGCGGTGAAGATCTGGCTCAGAAGAGTTCCTGGAAGGCCGATGTCTTTGTGGATCGGACCGTGCCGGGGAATGAGCGGCGGCAGAATTACCGCTCGTTCGCGCTCTTGTTCCAGGATGAAGACAACATCATCGGCACGAGCTTCATGCCGTACATTCAAAAAGTGGCCGGCGTGACGGCGGTGAATTACCGGTCGGAGCCGACTGATTACCGAACCGAGAAAGGCTGTGCCTACAGTGAGGTCTTCGCCTGCGTCAAGGCAGGGGATCAGCCGGTGACGCCGACTATTGCCGCGCATGTCGGCGATCCGGTCGTGATCCATGTGCTGGGCGCGTTCAGCGAGCAGGTCCAGCTGTTCAGCGTGTCGGGCCATGAGTGGAAACATGAACCCTACATGAGCGGCGCAGATTTGGTGAGTACGATGGAGTTCGGAGGGGCCGAGGTCATCAACGCCTGGTTGCACGGTGGAGCCGGAGGGCCGAACGGGATCCCAGGCGACTATCTCTGGCTGAACCAGCGTCCGGGCTATCTTGATGCGGGACACTGGGGGATGTTGAAGGTCCTGGACCGCAACAGCCGGACGATCCTGCCGCTCGATGGGCAGGCTCCGGCATCGCAGCGGGCTGAGGACCAGCTTCCCGCGCAGTCGATACCGGTGTCGATGAAGGCCGAATAGGCGCGAACGACGACACGGGTGCACGGGACGGGGGAATCCGGCGAGTGAGGACCGGGTTCCCCCGTTCGCTTGTGGGGCGAAGACTTGTCTTGCGGGCGATAAAAGCGTTACGGTAGAACCAAGCTATGGTCATGCTTCGGCGGTGCATACGTTCCCCGTGGCTCATCGCCCGGCTGGCTGTGATGTTCATTGGAGGAACGGTTCAGCAAGCCGCGGCGCTTGATTTTTCCGCCGAGCGGGTCGTAAAAAATGGGAAGTCCATGGTGACGGCTCACGTCAATGCCAAGGACGACCGCTGGCGGTTCGAGTTCATGCAGCCGCAGGGGGGCGCCAGTATCATCATCGTGCGGATGGACCACGGGACATCGTGGCTTATCCTGTCGAAACGGCGGCAATACCTCGAAGTGCCGGTCGCAAGCGACCATCGGTTGGTAGTGAGCGAGACAATGGAGGGGGAAATCTCGCGGGAATTCGTGGGTGAAGAAACGTTGAACGGGTATCCCACCGAACTGTTCGAGGTGATGGTCAAAGAGGACGGTCACACACGTCAATACTTTCGGTGGGTCACCAAAGTGCAGCGGTTTCCCCTGAAAACGGTGAGCAAGCAAGGAGAGTGGTCGGAAGAATTCAGACGGGTGATCTTTACCGAGCAGTCCCCGTTTTTGTTCGAGCTCCCTCGTCGATTGGATCCGGCCAATCCACCGGCAAACATGCAGCCGACATCGAACAATCAGTGATGCAGGAGGGATTGCCATGAAGCGGATGATTGTAGCGGGACTCACTCTAGCGGCATGTGCGCACATGGTCATAGCGGGTGCTCTCCAAACGGATGCCTGGGCGTACGAGTCGGAGACCGTAACCAATGGGGCGACCGTGCAGGGCACGATCACGTACACGGGCACCGTGCCGGCCCCGAAGACCTTCGAGATGCGGCGCTATTATGACCGGGAGTATTGCGCGGTGCTCTCTGATGGAAAGGGACACCGTCTTCTGAAGGAGGTCACTGTCGGCGCGGACGGCGGGCTCAAGGATGT
>DASUMN010000116.1:0-5594 GCA_036277675.1 Nitrospira sp.
TGTTGTCGATGCCACCCGCTGTATCTCCTACTTGACCATCGAATGGCGTGGTGAAGACAGCTCCATTTCACCTGAACTCCAACGAGGCATGGGGAACAAGATCTTTGGGTGCGATGATTGCCTCGATGTGTGTCCGTTCAATTTCCGAGCGGAACCGACACAGGAGTCCGCCTTTCAGCCAACCATGCTGACACTCGCGCCCGAGTTGAATGCACTTGCCCAGATGAGCGAAGCAGATTTCTCACGTGAGTTCCAACAGAGCCCGATTCGGCGGGCAAAACCTAATGGCCTTCGCCGGAATGTATCTATCGCGCAACGCAATCAGAAGTCTTACTAATGTTGCATGTCGCATGCTGTAAACCTCATCGCGTGAATCGATTCAGATACACATCAATTCGGATAGTAGGCGACAACGCTACCCCCTCGTATCATCAAGATTGACATAGGGACTAAACCATCTACGTAGCGCTGAGATGACCCGCTACTTTCTTCCAGGAAAATATTGACGGGCCTTGAGAGGAAGAATAAAATGCGCGCTGTTTATTTCTTCGATAACGGTTCGTCATAACAATAACAGGGAGGCACCTATGCAGAGGTTTCGTTTACTTACTTCGACGCTAGGACTTGCCGTCCTCTTGGGAGCCAGCGGGTGTATCACCATGCCCGGCTCCGCAGGGGCAAAGGTCCATGATGTTACGTTCACCGCTACCGAGTCGGAGATCGTCATCGATGGCAACGGGACGAAGTACAAGGCCTGGACCTTTAACGGTCAGATGCCCGGCCCGGTCGTACGAGTCACCGAGGGTGATACCGTCAACTTCACGCTCATCGGCGACAAAAATAATTCCTTTCCGCATTCGATGGACTTTCATGCGGCTGAGCTCGACTTCTTGAAGAACTACCACAAGACTGTCGGACCTGGAGACACGCATAAATTCTCCTTCGTGGCGAAGAAGCCCGGTGTGTTTTTCTACCACTGCGGCGCGAGCCCCATGATCCAACACGTCGCCCGTGGCATGTTCGGGGCGATCATCGTGGATCCGAAAGACGCCGGTGCCTGGCCCAAGGCCGATCGTGAATTCGTCCTGGTACAGTCCGAGTTCTGGAAGAACCCGGACAACGTGCAGGCAATGTTTGATCGGAAGTTTGACAATACGATTTTCAACGGCGGTATCTTCAAGTACCATCCGTTCTTCCCAGGGGGCGAGCCGTTGGAAGTCAAGGTTGGCGAGCGGGTACGCATTTATTTCGTGAATGCAGGCCCGAACGAGTTCTCGGCGCTCCATCCCATTGCTGAAATATGGGACAATGTTTACGAGAGCGGCAATCCGGCCAACAAGTTCACTGGAGTTCAGACCTATGTGGTCGGTCCAGGCAGCGCAGCCACCTTCGATATGATCGCGGATGAACCGGGGGCCTATCCGGTTGTCACCCACTCCTTGACGAGCGCACTGCGCGGTGCGATTGCGGTGGTGATCGCCAACCAGAACCCCAAGAAGTATGACAAGTTGATGCCGAACACCCCCTGGAACCCGTAATGAATGAGCGGGGACAGCGGTTTTGCAATCAATTCATTCTCACACAAAGGAGCAGATGACATGTCGCTTAGTAAGAAAATTATAGGTATCACAGTTGCCGTCGCAGCGACGTGGACGCTCAGCGGCGCAACGTCCTTTGCCGCAGATGCGTCCCTCTACGAGCGGCTGGGTGGACAGGGTGCGATTCAAGCCGTCGTCACCAAGTTCATCAGCAACGTGGGTGGCGACGCCCGGATCAACGGCTATTTTGCCAAGGCCGACCTCAAGAAGCTCAACAAGCTCTTGGTTGAACAAGTGTGCGCAGCGAGCGGCGGCCCTTGCACCTACTCAGGCCGAGACATGAAAACCACGCACAAGGGCATGGGTGTCACCACGGCGGCGTTCAACGCGCTCGTGGAGGATTTGGTCAGCGCGCTGGACACCTTCAACGTCCCAGAGAAGGAGAAGAGTGAATTGCTCTCCGTCCTCGGGCCGATGAATAAAGATATCGTCGAAAAACCCTGACGAATTGTAGTGCCGAACACTGCGGTTATATCAAGCTAGTCTCTCACCGATCCAGACCTCAGAGGTCTGGATCGGTGGAGTCCTCATGTTGGCGGACCGGCCCTCACGCAGCTTCAAATCCGACCATTTCCAACGCGATATGAGCACTGCCACTGAGGAGAATATCGTGTTATCATGAGCACGGAAGTTGTGCCTCCGAACGCGCAGCGCGAGCGGCCATCTGGCAGAAACTTCAGTGGCAATCACCAAGGAGGAACCATGAGAGGGAAGCGTTTGGTTGTGACGTTGTGCGGCATCCTCGCCGTTTCCTTGTGGAGTACGGCAGGTTGGGCCGGTCCCGAGTCTGATCCACTGAAGCCGCGCGTTCCGGAAGCTGAACGGGGTGAGGCACGAAAACTGAAGAGTCCGATCACAGTCACGCCCGACGTCATCGCCAAGGGGAAAGACCTCTATGAAGGCAAGGGCACCTGCGCAAACTGCCATGGTCAGACTGGCGAGGGTGATGGTGCCGGCGGAATGCTGCTCACACCAGGTCCACGAAACCTTACGAATTGCAAGTTTCACAAGAAACGCAACGATGGAGAGCTCTTCTGGGTCATCAAGAACGGCAGTCCGGGTACCGGTATGCCGGCCCTTGTGAAGGGCAATGTGCTCACCGAGGAAGAAGCCTGGCAGCTCATCGCCTATGAACGGACGTTCTGTAAGGACGAATAGCGCAAGGACATATTTATAGTGGACGTTGACGGCCGGCTGGGATGATGCCAAACACCCGGCACCCAGCCCGCCGTTCAACAGACACCCATCCCAGTGTTTTGTTTTCCTCTTTTGCTTCCATCTCTTAGCATTACTTCACCCTGCCCCCCCTTTCTTTCATCAAGTGAAGAGGTGTAGGCTATGATTGATTCCGATGGTTCTGCAGGAGGCTATGCCGATGAGCACTCCGATGAACCTTCAGACAGTCCTCTTGATCTCCAAAGACCCTGACCTGCGGCTGCTGCTCCACGCAGCCGTCCCGTACGCACACCTTCACGCAGCACCCTCTGTATCAGAGGGACTTTCCCTCTGGCCAGAGATTTCCCCCCAACTTATCATCGGCGAAGGGAGCCCCTCGACGTTGGCACCCCTCTTAGACCACGCCCACCGTACACCCGAATCGCCGCCGATTCTTGTGATCGGCGACGACCATTCCCTTGGAGATGTCGTGAAAATCATGCGCGCCGGCGCCGCAGATTACTTGGCCAAACCAATTCTGCTGGAGGACTTGCGTGCGGCTGTCGGCCGAGTGACCAGCCAACCTGGCGTGGCGACTTCCACCTCGCCACCCGATCCGTTTGCCCCCATAGTCAGCATCTCTTCGCAAATGAATCTGATGAAACACCTAGGCAGGGAAGTGGCCGTGACCGACGCAACCGTCCTCATCACGGGAGAAAGCGGCACCGGAAAGGAACTCTTTGCCCAGGCCATTCACGCCGCAAGCCCACGGGCACAGGGGCCGTTGATCGCGCTGAACTGCGCCGGTATTCCTGAAAACCTGTTGGAAGCGGAACTCTTTGGCTATCAACCTGGCGCCTTCACGGACGCCAAACACACCAAGCCGGGGAAATTCCAAATCGCGGAAGGCGGCACGCTCTTCCTGGACGAAATCGGTGAACTGAGCGCGACGGCTCAGGCAAAACTCCTCCGTGTACTGGAAGACCATACCATCGATCCGTTGGGGGCCACCCACAGCCGTCGCGTGAACATCCGTATTCTCGCCGCGACCAACGAGGACCTCCTGGCCCATATCAAGTCCGGCCGCTTCCGCCTCGATCTCTACTATCGGCTCAACGTCTATCAACTGCGCATTCCGCCCCTGCGCGAACGGCAGGAAGACATCGAGCCGATTCTGTTGACGTTTCTCGAACGGGCCAGACAAGAGCACGGGTCCCGCATCACACACATCGCGCCGGAGGCATTGACCATACTCCAGCGCCATGACTGGCCCGGGAACGTCCGTGAGTTGCACAATGTCGTGGAATGGCTGACCATCACGTGCAAGCACCCGGTCATCCAGCCTGAACACCTGCCTCAGTCGGTACGGGCTGCTCCGTGGACGGAGCGAGTCAACTCCGAACCTCAGCTGTCGCTCCTGGCCTTCGGCCTCTCGTTCCAAGAGATGGAAAAAAAGATGCTGGAGGAAGCGCTCCAAAAAACGTCCGGGAACATCTCCGAAGCCAGCCGTCTCTTAAAACTGACCCGCAACACCCTCCGCTACCGGATGGCGAAACATCACCTCCAATAGCATAGCTTGCTCCGTATCACCCAATCACAGATGAAGTTGGCGCACAACCTTGATCGGCAGATAGAGATGCAATTGATCGTCGGTGAGAGCGCGAAAGCCGAACCTCATATAAAATGATTTTGCCCGATCCGAAAGCGCTTCGACGGCAACCGCATAAATTCCCAGCTCATCAGCCGCACGTTGTGCGCGCCGCAAGGCGTCTACCAACAGCAACTCACCCACTCCCTGTCCTTGAGACCGCCGATCAACGGCAAGCCGCCCCAAGAGAACAATCGGCACTGGATGATGGGGGAGATTCTCGGGAACCGTTTCAAATCCAATGGAGCCGCTGGAAATGGTGTAGTATCCGCCGACGGAGACCGAGGCCTCAGAGACCGCAACATAGGTCCGGCCGAACCCTCGGCGGTCGTGCTGACCGGCATACCGTTGCAAGTAGAGAGTGAGGGAGGACTCTCCACAATCGAACTGTGAGCGATCATGACGATCGCTCAATGGCACAACGATCACCGGTGTGCTCCGACAATCCGCTTATACTTCCGCGCCGCTTGGGAAAGTGTGGCGTTCGGTTCATCCGACGCATCCAGCAAGGCTAGGAATTGATCGCGATCACGATCGGAAAGCTGGATATGCCGATGCCGTTGGAGAACTTCAGTCGATTGCTGCACAAGCGTTGAGACCACGTACTCACTGATCGTTTTCCCGGAAAGCGTGGCGGCCTCTTCGATCAAGGCCTTATTGTCAGAACGCAAGCGCACATCCAGTCGTGCACTACTCTTCCGCGACTTTTTCCTCGCAGTGGTCGGCATAGTCCCTCCCGCGTGACTCTCACAGAATGAAGGTACGTCATACCTCCGTACACTGTCAATGAAAGCGCCGCATGGCACACCAGCGGGCACCCGAGCGGTCATCTGTTTCAACGAATAAACATTCCCGACCCTTTTTCCATCTCCCGAGCAAATTGTTAGTGGCTGTGGAGCGGGAAGGCCAGAGAAGGTGATGATATCAAGACACTACTGCGTAGCTCTACCCAGGGCTAAGCAGATAACTTCGGAAGCTCCGGCGTCGAGGAGACGCCTCTTGCATGCCATAAGAGATGTACCCGTCGTTACAACATCATCAAGTACAAGACCACTATTGGAGTCGCGTCTTGCAAACACACATCGACTTGGCCAACCGATTCAAATGACGACCATCAGTCGCAAGAAACTACTTCAAGAGCAGCTTCTGTCGTTTCAGCATAGAGACTCGGCACACTCACCCTACCGCAGCTT
>DASUMN010000117.1:0-4806 GCA_036277675.1 Nitrospira sp.
CGCTTGTCTTCACGTCTGTAAACATGGCGTTGGCAAAAATGATTGTCGATAGTTCCGCAAGCGCCCCGGACCTCCCGTCTGCGCTGTTGTTCTTCATCACGGTGGGAACGTGGTCTTGGTATAGCGACACAATCTCGGGAATACTCTTCCCTAAGGCGAGCATAGCCGTAATGATCGATCCGGTGCTCGTTCCGTAGATCACGTCAAAGCGTTCGTGAAGGCGACATCCGATCATCGCCTCGATCTCTCGCAGGATTCCGAGAGTGTAGAACCCCTTGGCCCCACCGCCGTCGAGACTGAGTACGCGAAACAATTTCTCGGACATGTGATACGCCTCGCACAACCTAACGGCGACCAAGTTACTCAAGGCTCAAGACATCCACCGACGTGCTGCGATCCCACCATCCTTCAAAAAACAAAAGGCCGCACCTGCCCCCCCACTTACTAAGGCAGTCGCGGCCTCTCCGTTTAATATACGGTGCCTATGCGACTAGTAGATTTTCAAAACAATATTCAGATCAAATCTCTTGGGATTTGGATCCACGCTCCACACCCGCGACACTGGACCCTGATATGTCCGTTGACGCGTTGAAACTGTTTGTATCTCGTGACAAACTTCCCTTCTCCTTCACGAGCATTTTCAATCACTGCGTTGCGACAATTAGGGCACTTAATTTTAAAGCTCGTCTTATCCATTTTACCTCCCACGAATAGTTACTAAATATTCTCGTGGGCATTTCAGGAACATCCGCTCGTCGAGCCGCAGCTGACGCATTTCAGGCAGGTGCCGTTGCGCACCATGGTGAATTGTTTGCACTCGGGGCAGGGATCTCCCTCATAGCCCTTCACCTTGGCGGTTTGCACTTCGGTCAGCGTAAGCGTCTCTCGCATGATTTCGACTTGCCGGGCGACACTGTGGCCGTTCCCATGACCGTTGCCGTTCCCCTTGCCACCATTCCGGCGGATCGGGAGATGCTCCGTCAAGACCGACGACTTGGCCAGGGCATCCATGTCCGCTTCCTCCTCGACACACTCGGGGTCCAGGTCGTCTTTTTTCATGGAATCCATCCGCAGATCTTCTTCTTTGACCTGCGCCAAGTCGTACCGGTCCAGATAGGTGACCGCCAGTTCACGGAATATATAGTCGATGATAGACGTCGACATTTTGATGCGGTCGTTCAATTTCACCGGCCCGTTGGGCTCGAACCGCGTGAAGACGAACGCTTCGACAAACTCCTCCAGCGGCACACCGTGCTGCAACCCTAGAGAAATGGCAATGGCGAAGCAGTTCATGAGGCTGCGGAAGGCTGCGCCTTCCTTATGCATGTCCAAAAAGATTTCTCCGACCGTGCCATCTTCGTATTCGCCCGTGCGGAGATACAGTTTGTGTCCGCCGACGATCGCTTTCTGCGTATACCCATTCCGCCTGCTCGGCAACGGCCGCCGCTTGGCGAGATACCGGACGAGCACGCGCTCGGCGACCTTCTCCGCCATCGCCACGACGTTCGCAGCCCCCGCAGCTTCAACCGCCTGTCCGCTGTCGGTCGAGGCGTTCAACGGCTGGCTGAGCTTCGATCCGTCGCGGTAGAGCGCCACCGCCTTGACCATGCTCTTCCACGCGAGCAGATACGCGGCCTTGACGTCCTCGACCGACGCGTCGGCCGGCATATTGATCGTCTTGCTGATCGCGCCGCTGATGAACGGCTGTGCCGTGGCCATCATGCGAATATGGGCGTCGACCGCGATCGAACGTTGTCCGATTCGTCCGCAGCGGTTGGCGCAATCGAAGACCGGCAGATGCTCGGCCTTCAGATGCGGCGCTCCTTCCACGGTCATCGTGCCGCAGCAAAAATCGTTCGCCGCTGCAATCTCTTCCTGCGTAAAGCCGAGCGCTTTCAGCATATTGAAGTTGGCTTCGCTCAGCTGCGCCTCGGAAAATCCCAGTTTCTCCACGCAAAAGGCTTCTCCGAGTGCAAATTTGTTGAATGCGAACTGAATTTCAAAGGCCTGAGCCAAACCGCTTTCCAGTCGGTCTAAGGCCGCGTCGTCGAACCCTTTGAGGCGCAACGACTGATGATTGATAAACGGTGCATTGTCGAGGGTCTGCGCGCCGACGCAGTAGCGCACGATGTCCCGCGCCTGTTCATCCGTATAGCCCAACGTTTTCAACGCAGCCGGAATACTTTGATTGATGATCTTGAAGTATCCCCCACCGGCTAGTTTCTTAAATTTCACGAGTGCGAAGTCCGGTTCGATGCCGGTCGTATCGCAATCCATGACCAGTCCAATCGTGCCCGTCGGAGCGATCACCGTCACTTGGGCATTGCGATACCCATAGGCCGTTCCCAGTTCGAGCGCGCGGTCCCAAGCCCGCCTGGCTGCGATAAGCAAATCGGGCGGACAATGCTCCGGCTGAATTCCGGCCGGCGTGATCGTCAGGCCTTCGTATTCTTCCCGTGGCGCATTGTAGGCAGCCCGCCGGTGATTGCGGATCACCCGCAGCATAGACTCTCGGTTTGTTGAATACCCAGGGAATGGCGACAATTCTGCAGCCATTTCAGCGGAGGTGCCGTACGATTCGCCGGTCATGATGGCAGTCAGGGCACCGCAGATCGCCAAGGCCTTGGGCGAGTCGTAAGGAATCCCTTGCCGCATGAGGACCGTGCCCAGGTTGGCATAACCCAATCCGAGCGTACGGAATTTATAGCTCTTTTCGGCGATAGACCGGCTCGGGAACGACGCCATCAACACGCTGATTTCGAGCGCAATCGTCCACAACCGCACCGCGTGCCTGAAGTTGTCCATCTCAAATTGACCGTCCGGCGTATAGAACGTCGCTAGATTGAGCGACGCCAAATTGCACGCCGTATCGTCCAGGAACATGTACTCGGAACAAGGGTTCGAGGCGTTGATGCGGCCGTCTTCCGGGCAAGTGTGCCATTCGTTGATCGTCGTATCGTATTGCGTCCCCGGATCGGCACATATCCACGCCGCCCACGCGATCCGATCCCATAGATCACGGGCCTTGACGGCCTTGCAGACCTTGCCGTTCGTCCGACGCTTTAGTTGCCACTCGCCGTCCGCTTCGAGCGCGGCGAAGAACTCGTTCGGGATTCTGACGCTGTTGTTCGAATTTTGTCCCGAAACGGTTTGATAGGCCTTGCCGTCCCAGTTCGTATCGTATTCGTGAAAGACGAAATGCGTGAAGCCCTGCTTTGCGTAGGAAAACATCCGCTGAATATAGGCTTCCGGCACCATGTCCCGCCGGGCAGACAACAGAGCCTCCCGCAACACCGGATTCGTCTTGGAATCGAGATCCAGCTTCAGCCCCCCCTCACTATCGACGGCATGGCAGGCTTTCAGCACGGCGTTCAGGCGCTGGGCACAGACTTTCGAGCCCGTGACCATCGCCGCGACTTTCTGCTCCTCGATGACTTTCCAATCGATGAATTCTTCGATATCCGGATGGTCCAGATCCAAACAGACCATTTTGGCTGCGCGGCGAGTCGTCCCTCCGGACTTGATGGCGCCGGCAGCCCGATCGCCGATCTTCAAGAAGGACATCAGCCCCGACGACCTCCCGCCTCCGGAAAGTCCTTCACCGTCTCCCCGCAGTTTGGAGAAATTCGTCCCGGTCCCTGAGCCGTATTTGAACAGCCGCGCCTCACGCACCCAAAGATCCATGATGCCGTTTTCGTTCACCAGATCGTCTTCGATCGACTGGATGAAACAGGCATGGGGCTGAGGGTGTTCGAACGCGTTCGTGGCCTTCGCCACTTCCTGGGTTTTAGGATCGACGAAATAATGCCCCTGTGCGGGGCCGGACAAGCCATAGGCATAATGCAGCCCCGTATTGAACCATTGCGGCGAATTCGGGGCGGCCATTTGGCACGCCAGCATGTAGCACATTTCGTCATGGAAGGATTCGGCATCTTCCGGCGTTTTGAAATAGCCGTAGGCCTTACCCCAATGGGTCCAGCAGCCGGCCATCCGCCCGAAAACCTGGCGCGCATCGCGTTCCCCCCCAAGCACCGGCTTACCATCAGCCCCTGTCATTGCCTGCCCCTGCCGATCAAGCTGAGGGACTCCCGCTTTCCTGAAATACTTCTGAGCCAGAATGTCGATGGCCAGCTGGGACCATTGCTCCGGGACATCGATGTCGTCGAGCTTGAACACGGTGGATCCGTCCGGGTTGCGAATCTCGGACGAACGCTTGACGAATGTCATTCCGTCATAAGGACCTTGCCCACGACGGGTAAATCTCCGCTCAATTCTCACAGTGTTCCTCCTTCCAGAGGCAGATAAACAATCAGCTTCGGCATGCCGAACGGCTCATAATCCGATAGCGGCGGGGCTGTCATGTATTCATGAAAAGCGATCAATACCGATCGAGGGGACTACATATAGCTATCACAAAGTTTTGTCAATACTAAATATTGTGGGTAGGCTGTGAAGTGTGAGGGAAAGCTGTGGATAGCCGTAGAGCGAGTCTTGGCGCCTGATTTCATCCTGTTATAGATGAGTTATCCCCAGAAATGGCCCTGACAACAGGGCTGCAACTTGGCATTTCTTTCGGGCTGAAACACCTTAAAAAGCCATCCGTCCGATTTTCAGGGTGGCCTCCTCCACACCCTTGATTGGAACGAACTGGCCCCCGATACCCAATACGACCACCTTCGTCTCTGCCACCCTGGTCTCATATCGACTGAGTAACCCCCAATTGTGTCGGACCGTCGATGGCCGGACAATACCCTCGATGAGCTTCTTGCCTTGAGAACGAAATACTTGGCGGATCACGTCTTGCTC
>DASUMN010000118.1:0-12750 GCA_036277675.1 Nitrospira sp.
GGACTTCACGGCGGCCATTGGCCGGATCCGGCGTGGGGACGCAGTGTTGCTTCGAGTGCTGCGCGAGACCCGAGCATTCTACGTGGTGCTCAAGCCCACCGACTGAATCTCTTGTCAGTGCACTGCGACGACGTGTCGATCTGCCTTGTGCTGCTCAATGATTTTGGCGGCGAGGTCTCGCGGCACTTCGTCATAGCGGGCAAACTCCATTACATAGCTCCCCCGCCCGCCCGTCATGCCGTTGAGGGCCGGCGCATACTTCAACAATTCAGCCAGGGGCACGAGCGCGGTGATCCGCTCTTCATGATCATGCGCGCTCACCGAGAGGATGCGTCCGCGCCGGCCGCTCAGATCGCCCATCACCGTGCCGACGGCCTCGGTTGGCGCGTCGATCTCGACCGTCATCATCGGTTCCAATAACACGGGATGCGCTGTCTCCATGGCTTTTTTCATTGCCATGGATCCGGCGATTTTGAACGACATTTCCGACGAGTCGACCGTATGGAAGGACCCATCGCAGACAGTCACACGGACATCCACGACGGGATATCCACCCAGCACACCTTCATGCATGGCCTCGACGACCCCTTTCTCGACCGCTGGGATGAAGTTCCTGGGAATCGCCCCTCCGACAATATGATTCTGGAAGATGAATCCCTGCCCTCGCGGCAGAGGCTCGACTTCCAGCCAGCAGTCCCCATACTGCCCATGGCCTCCGGTTTGCTTCTTATATTTGCCCTGGGCGCGTGATGGGGCATGAAGCGTTTCCCGGTACGGAATTTTTGGTGTGTGCAAAAGGACGTCGGCGCCAAACTTGCGATGAAGCTTTTCCAGCGCCAGGTCGATATGCAATTGGCCCAGCCCGCTCAGCACCATCTCCTTGGTGTCCGGGTTGCGGGTAAACCCCAGGGACGGATCTTCCTCGATCAACCGATGAAGGCCAAAGCTCACCTTGTCGATTTCCGTCTTCGATTTGGGCTCAATGGCGAACGACAGGACCGGGCGAGGGAGCCCCAAACCCGGATAGCACACAGGATCCTTCTCCTGACACAACGTATCGCCGGTTTGCGTCTCGCGTAATTTCCCAATTGCGACAATATCGCCCGCCTGCGCGGCTCCGATCGCTGTATGCCGCTTGCCGAGGAGGATATAGAAATGTCCAAGTTTCTCACGTACCCGCTTCGAGGCATTCCAAACCGTGGAATCAGCCTGCACGGTTCCCGACAGCACGCGGCAGTAGGACAGCCGGCCCACGAATGGGTCGATCGATGTCTTAAAGACATACGCTGAAAATGGCTCCTGCGTGCTCCCCCTCCGTTCACAAGGTGTGCCGGTCTCTGGATCCGCGCCGACGAACGGATGTTGTGCTCCGCGTTCGTGAGGTGATGGCATCAGAACATGGATCCCGTTGAGCAATGACCAGATGCCGATATTGCGCATGGCGGAACCAGCGTAGAGCGGATAGCACTGCCTGGCGAGAATACTCGATCGTAATCCATGCACAAGGTCAATCTGGCTGAGATCGCCCTGAGTCACATAGGTATCAAGGAGGGCTTCCTCGTTTTCAGCCGCTGTTTCAAGCAGCCGTGTCCGACCGGCTTTCGCAACGGCTTCGAGATGGCCCTGAATCGCGACAGTCTCGACAGCGGGTGACGCGGGACCTGACCGAATCATACTTTGATGGAGAAGGTCTATGACGCCCTCCAACTGAAGACCCTGCCCGACCGGTGCGACCATGGGAAGCGGAGAACAGTCCAGTTGTTTCCGGCATATCTCGATCGCGGCGTCGATGGAGGTTCGCTCTCGATCCAATCCATTCACGAACAACAGACACGGCAACCCGAGTTCCGCGGCTCGTGCCCAGAGGCGCGCCAATTCCGTCCGAATGCCGGCGGTTCCATCAAGCACAATGACGACGGCATCGACGGCCCTCAAGGCGGCGAGCGATTCACCGAGGAGACTCAACGCTCCCGGCGTGTCGAGCAACGTGATGCGGGTGTGGTTCCAGGCAAATTGAAGGATGCTGGTGTTGACGGAGGTTCGGTGATGGAATTCTTCCGGTTCGAAGTCAGAGACGGTAGTCCCTTGGGTGACAGAGCCAAGCACGGGAATGGCTCCCCCGGTGTAGAGGAGTGCCTCGGTGAGGGATGTCTTGCCTGCGCCGGCATTGGACACAATCGCGACATTTTTCACGGGCTCCATACGGGTCTCTTCCATGGCATGCCCTCCTCATGGTGAGTATGTGGGGAACCGTCGACGTGGTCTAGGCCATGCGGCTTCTCCCTATCTGACGAGCGGTGTCTTTACCTGTGAGCCAGCCCTCATCCGCAAAACTGACATACCGGCTGTCACCGATGACGATGTGATCCAGCACGGGAATGCCAAGTAGGGTGCCGGCGGCCACCAATCGATCTGTTAATTGCCGATCTTCAAGACTTGGTGTGGGATCGCCACTGGGGTGGTTGTGCAGAAAAATCACGCCTGCCGCAGATTCACGCACGGCGAACGCAAACACTTCCCGTGGATGGACGATGCTCAGCGTGAGACTGCCTTGTGAAACCGTCGCTTCCTTCACAAAGGTGTTTTTGGCATCGAGCAGGACAACCTTGAAGATCTCATGTTTTTGATCGCGAAGCATGGGATGAAAATGTCTGTAGATCTCAGCACTCGACGAGATACGCGTCCCGGTTGACAGCGGCGTCGCCAACGATCGCCGTCCCAGCTCAATGGCCGCTTTCAGTTGAGCGACTTTCGCCGGCCCCATGCCCGGAATCGCGCAAAGCTCTTCGACGCCACAGGTGGCAAGGCCACCCACGCCTCCGCTTCGACTGAGGAGTTCGATCGCCACTTGGACCGCGGATGAATCACGACGCCCGGTTCGAAGAAGAATGGCTAAGAGCTGAGCATCAGAGAGCGCATCCGCACCTCTCGCAAGCAGTCGTTCACGAGGGCGTTCCGATTCGGGCCAGGTCGTAATGCTGCTCGCCTGTTTTTTGGGTGTCATAGAATCCATCTTCACTGCACAAAAACTGACACCGCGGACGTTTTTGTACTAACCAAACCGGTAGTTTTTAACCTCCATGGTAACTACGTAACTCATAACACGTTGAAATATATAGATGTGACAATTTGGTGCATCTCTTGCTACGTAGGCAACCAGCTGCACACTTAGCCACCTGGGAGGATACGATGGAATGTCCGAAGTGCAAAGGGATGATGATGTTGGAGCGGTTCTCGGATTTTTTTCTCATTTTCTACGCCTGGAAATGCATTAATTGTGGCGCCATCATCGATCGGACGATTTCCAATAACCGGAGAAAGAGTCTGGCAGCACGAGAGCCTCAACCCGTTGCCACGCGCTAAGTGCAGCGCGCTTTCGTCACTGTCCAATCCGCGTGAGCCGGCTGTGATCCATCGTCAGCGGATTGGGCCGCTCTTGGGCGGCATGATCGAACCATAGTATAGCCCTTCCGCGCCAAGAGCGTCAAAAAAACCCGGTGTCGATCCCGTGTTCTCGTGTCACACGCTGACCTGCCTGCAGATGTGCGCCTCAAGTGATTGATCTCTCGTCAGTGAGCCCCTCCCCCCAAGAACCGTCCTTGACCCCTTCAAAATCGCTGTGTTAGAGTTTTGCGTTTTCAGGAGTCGCGGCAGTCTTCTACATGCGTGTTATTGCAGGAACTCATCGTGGCCGGCGGCTTCGCAGACCACAAGGATCAGCGATTCGTCCCACGTCCGATCGGGTGCGCGAAGCGCTCTTCTCGATCATTGGGAGTCGGCTGCTGGATAGCCACTTCCTTGATCTCTATGCAGGAACAGGGGCCATCGGCGTTGAAGCCCTGAGTCGGGGCGCAGCCCACGTCACCTGCGTGGAGTCCGATACCGCGGCGCTGAAACTGCTGCGCCGGAATGTTGAGGAGTGCAGGATCGCTGATGGCGTGACGATATACGCCCACCCGGTTGAGCACTTTCTCCATAGACCCGACCGATGGGATGGTCCGTACCAGATCATTTTCGCCGATCCCCCCTACGAGATGACACACGAGTTTATCAACCTGCTGAGCGGGACCGTGACGGACCGGTTCTTTGCCGCCGATGCGTGGTTGATCCTCGAACATGCGAACAAAACCTCCGTCCCTTCTTCTCTGGGGTGTGCGATCCGGACACGGCACTATCGCTACGGCGATACCGCCTTATCGCGCTATTCCATTCCACACACTGAGCAGCTATGAAGATCGGCATCTATCCCGGCACGTTCGACCCGGTGACACATGGACACACCGACATTCTCACCCGAAGCCTGCGCGTGTTCGATAAAGTCGTCGTCGCGGTCGCACCGAACCCAGCCAAGCATCCCCTTTTCAATCTCGCTGAACGGCTGGATATGGTAACCCTCGTCATGAAAGGTCTCGGCCAGGTGGAAGTCACGACGTTCGAAGGGCTGCTGGTGGACTATGTCGAACGAACCGGTGCCCATGCCATTATCCGAGGGCTGCGTGCCATTTCCGATTTTGAACACGAGTTTCAGATGGCCCTCATCAACCGAAAATTGGCCAAGCATGTCGAAACCGTCTTCCTGATGCCGAGCGAAGAATACTCATATCTGTCCTCCACCATCATTAAAGACGTCGCACAGCATGGCGGTTGCCTGACGGAGTTTCTGCACCCTGAGGTCGCGCGCCGCTTGCAAGAACGAATCTGGAGTCTCAAATCATGAAACTTGCTGCACGAGTCGGACGGATTACCCCGTCTCCGACGCTCGCCATGACCGCCACAGCCAAAGCGATGGCCGCGCAAGGCATCGATGTGATCGATTTCTCATCGGGCGAACCGGATTTCGATACGCCTGAACCGGTGAAGGCAGCTGCCGAAGCCGCGATACGGGCCGGTTTTACGAAGTACACCCCATCATCCGGTATCGACGAACTTCGGCAAGCGATTATCGACAAATTCCAGTCGGAACAAGGGCTCCGTTATGAGAAGGCCCAGATTCTCGTCTCCTGCGGCGCCAAACACTCGCTCTACAACTTGGCCGAAGCCTTCTTGGAATCCGGCGATGAACTCATTATTCCGACCCCCTACTGGGTATCATACGCCGACCAAGCGCTATTGAACGATGCAACCCCCGTCTTTCTCCCAACAGACGAAGCCGCCGGGTACGCCATCGATCCGGACAGCCTGGAACGGCTGGTGACGCCACGGACCAAAGCCATCCTCGTCAATAGTCCGTGCAATCCGACCGGTGCGGTGTACGCGTGGAAGACGCTCGAAGCAATCGCCGGCATCGCGCTCCGACACCAACTGCTTATTATTTCCGACGAAATCTACGAAAAAGTGCTCTACGACGGTGCCGTACACCGGAGCATTGCGACCCTGAGTCCCGAAGTTGCGGAGCGGACCATCATCATCAACGGCGTCTCAAAAGCCTATGCCATGACCGGTTGGCGCATCGGCTACGCGGCCGGTCCCAAGGACCTCCTGACCGCTATGGGGAACATTCAGAGCCAAAGTACATCAAACCCCTGCTCGATCTCACAAAAAGCCGCCGTAGCGGCGTTGAAGCTGGGAGGCCTCTTCACGGAGAAGATGGTCGTCGAGTTCGATCGGCGGCGAAAGGTCATCGTTGATCGGCTCAATACGATCCCGGGGGTCTCCTGCCGCCTGCCCGGTGGGGCCTTCTATGCCTTCCCCAACATTGGTGGAATTCTCGGACGGCAGGGACCGACCGGACCGATCCAGTCGCCCCAAGACCTGGCCCAGTATCTCCTGAAGGACGCGCGGGTGGCAGTCGTCCCCGGAGAAGCCTTCGGCAGTCGCACTCATATTCGACTGTCCTATGCCACAAGCATGGAGGCCATTGAGAGGGGGATTCAGCGGATCGCGGAGGCGTTCGAAAAATTGACCGTGTGAATGGTGTGGTGCTTGACTCGGCAGGAATTGACGTTATAACTCAGCTGAAACCTTGATCATTGTTTGGAGGATACCCTGTGCCCACGTATGAATATCAATGCGACAGTTGTTCTCACAAATTTGAAGCCAAACAAAGTATCAAAGATGATCCGCTATCAACCTGTCCGCAGTGTGGGCAGGCTGTGCGTCGGTTGATTTCGTCACCGGGCATCATGTTCAAAGGAAGCGGCTGGTATATCACCGACTATTCCAACAAGATGAAACCACCGTCCGGCGAGGCCGCGGATTCGGGAGCCTCCGCGAAGAAAGAGACCGGCACGGCGGCGACAGCCACCTCCTCCACCCCGTCCACGTCCGCTCCCTCGACGGCAACGCCTTCGTCCACTCCCGCAAACACGCCCTCTTCATCAGGCACCTCGTCAAGCTCAAGCTGACAGGGCGCGCCTACCGCTTGACCGTAGCCTTTCTTTTCACCGGTGATGTCGTAGACTGTTTGGCCGGTGATTTGGCTGGAGCTTTCGCCGATGCCAGCGTCTTGCTTCTTTTGCTGTGCGACGCATCGAGCCGGCGCTGCATACTCGCAATGACTTCCGTCTTCTCCCGGCTGACCCGGCTCAGTTCGTCGAAACGAAGTTGGAGGTCTTGCCGTGCCCTCGTAAGATCATTGACCTGGCTCTGCAGCTGCGTTTTCTCCATATTCAAGGTGTCCGCTTCCGATCGCAGTTGTTCGATCTGCGCTTGCAGCGCGGGCGGCCAGTAATCGCACCCCGCCGCACTCACCAGGCAGCCAAACCCCAGGGCCATCACCAACACTCGCCTTGCGGACTGGCTCTTTCCACTCGTCATCTCTCTTCCTCCTCACTGCAGTTTGCCACATTGATTTTCAACGATACACCCATGAAATGTCCATTGTGTCTAACACGTTCTTCTGTCTCTGTCGAGTGCAGGATGAGGCAGGATGAGCCAATGCCTGATTGATGGTCGAACGTGGACCGATACACTGTTTGGCAGATCAACGGAGTGCGCGGTGCGCGATATCCTTCCGATAGTGGCAGTCCTGGAAGGCAATCCCTGCGACGGTCTGATAGGCATTCGCTTGGGCCTCTTTCAACGTCGCTCCCCGTCCGGTAATGCCCAAAACACGCCCCCCAGCCGTGACAACTACCCCATTCTTCGTGGCCGTCCCTGCGTGAAAGATTATCGCCCGGCCCGTCTGCTGAATTGCCAAACCGTGAATGGGCAATCCTTGCTGATAGGAACCGGGATATCCCCCAGACGTCATCACAACACAGACCGCAGTCTCGTCGTGCCATTCGACATCAAGCTGGTCGAGTCGATGTTCGACTACCGCCTGGATGACCTCGATCAAGTCCGTCTTCAGCAAGGGCAACACCACCTGTGTTTCAGGGTCCCCCATCCGGGCATTGAATTCCAAGACATAGGGCACGCCCTTCACCACCATCAGCCCGGCATAGAGCACACCCTGGAACGGCGATCCTAAACGGGCCATGGTCTCGACAATCGGCTGCAGAATCATGCGCGTCACGTGCTCACGGAGGGCCGGCGTGCCTAACGGCGCCGGACAGTAGGCCCCCATCCCGCCGGTATTGAGACCGGTATCTCCGTCACCGACGCGCTTGTGATCCTGTGCCGGCAACATCGGCACGACGGTCCGGCCGTCTGTAAATGCCATCACCGTCAACTCCTCACCATCGAGAAACTCTTCAATCAAGACCTGTTTCCCGGCTTGGCCAAACACCGCTTTCTCCATCGAGTCAATGACAGCCGCGCGCGCCTGTTCTCGTGTCGTCGCAATGATGACCCCTTTCCCTTGGGCAAGCCCGTCGGCTTTGATCACGACGGGGAGCGCATGTTGTTCAAGATAGGCTAACGCATCGAGTGCCTTGTCGAAACTCTTTGCGCGCGCAGTCGGAATCTTGGCCTTTGCCATGACGTCTTTGGAGAAAATCTTGCTGGCTTCGAGCCGCGCGGCATTCTTCGTGGGGCCGAAAATCTTGAGTTGGGCTCTGCGAAATTCATCGACGATCCCGAGCGCGAGCGGCGCCTCCGGCCCGACGACGGTCAGATCGATCTGTTGACGGATGACGAAGTCTTTCAGCCCGGCGACATCGTCGGCTTTGAGGGGAACGCACGTGGCCAACGATTCCATGCCGGCGTTGCCGGGCGCGCAATAGAGGATGGGTTTGCGCGGGCTCTGCGCGAGCGTCCACACCATCGCATGTTCACGCCCTCCGCTCCCGACAATGAGAATTTTCACAGGAGGATCTTTCCTGGATACAACTGGGCTCTCATGAGGATGCTCAAACTGGTCATCCAACAAGGCCGCAAGGAGTGAGAGGCCCGAGGCGTACCGAGCAAGTGTACGTTGAGGGTCTCGAACGACTGAGAACGAAGTTGGGGGCCAGTTTCAGCATCCGTTAGTGGCGGAAGTGGCGCATGCCCGTCAGAATCATCGCCAAGCCATGCTCATCCGCTGCCTTGACGATCTCGGCATCCCGAATCGACCCCCCGGGCTGAATGACGGCGGTGATGCCGGCTTGCGCCGCGGCGTCGAGTCCGTCGCGGAATGGGAAAAACGCATCCGAGGCCATCACGCAGCCTTTCACCGGCATCTGTGCTTTCATCGCCGCGAGTTTGACACTATCCACACGGCTCATCTGCCCCGCGCCGATCCCCACTGTCTGTCCAGGCTTGGCATAGATAATCGCGTTCGACTTCACATGTTTGCAAACGGTCCAGGCGAAGGCGCAGGCGGCATATTCTTCATCCGTCGGTTTCCGGACCGTCGGCACTTTCAGCGATTTCAGGTCGGGCAGCACACCGAGGTCGCGATCTTGTACGATCAGCCCGCCGACCAGCTTCTTGAGGTCGTACCCCTCTTGTTTGACTTTCGTGAGTTGACCGACATCCAAGAGACGCAAATCTTTCTTCCGCTTCAGTTCGGCCAAGGCGTCTTCGAGAAAGCCCGGTGCAATCACGACCTCGACGAAGGTCGAAGTGATTTCCTTGGCCGCAGCCAGATCAACCGGGCGATTGAACGCGATCACACCGCCAAAGGCCGACACCGGATCGGTCTCCCTCGCCTTCACATAGGCTTCGACGGGTGTGTTGCCGAGCGCCACGCCGCAGGGATTATTGTGTTTGATGATCGCGACGGCACACGCCTCATATTCCTTGGCGAGTTCGAGGGCTGAATTCGCGTCGAGGAAATTATTGTACGACATGGCCTTGCCGTGCAGAATCGTCCCGCGCGAGACGGACGGTTCATGGGAGTTCAGTTCGCGATAGAAGGCGCCCTGCTGGTGAGGATTCTCGCCGTACCGCAAGGTTTCCGCGAGCGCAAACTGCAAGGAGAGCACCGCGGGAAACTTCACCTCCCCGCTCTGTACCTGTTTTTCGAGATAGCCGGCGATCAAACTGTCGTAGCGCGCCGTATGCTGAAATACCTTCATCGCCAGCTCACGCCGGAGCGCAGAGGTCACCGTATTCGCCTTCACCGCGTCCACCACCCGCGTATAGTCCGACGGATCGACAAGGACCAAGACATCCTCATGGTTCTTCGCCGCGGAACGCAGCATCGACGGCCCACCGATGTCGATATTCTCAATCGCGTCCTCGAAACGGCAGTCGGGCTTGGCGATGGTTGCTTCGAAAGGATAGAGGTTCACGACCACCACATCGATCGGGCCGATGTGGTGCTGCGTCATTTGCTCGACATGCGCCGGCACAGACCGGCGGCCCAAGAGCCCGCCATGAATTTTCGGGTGCAGCGTCTTGACTCGACCGTCGAGAATTTCCGGCGAACCGGTATAGGCCGCGACGTCAGTCACCGTTACACCTGCGTCGCGCAATGCCTTGGCGGTACCGCCGGTGGAGAGAATTTCCGCACCAAGCGCTTCCAAGCCCTTCGCAATATCGACGACCCCGGTCTTGTCCGACACGCTGATCAATGCCCGCTTGATGCCAGCCATGTGCATGCTCCTTGATTCTGAGGATAGTGAGAACAGATGTAGTTCGCTCTCGAAAAGCGCGGGCAGAATAACAAATGGTCCCGCCAAGTTCAAGGCGGAGAGCCGCGCTGTGCCTGGACAGGCACAACGCGGCAATATGGAGCGTGCGTGCGTAAATCGATCGCCTGGATCGATCGCAGGGGGGTTGTTTTTTTTGCCTCACACGCTACAATGCGTTCCAGTATGAGTATCGGTTCCTTCACCACCATAACCTATACAGAGAGGAAGAGAATCGTGAGCTTGCGAACTATTCTCTCGCTCGTTGTTGCAGCGACTGTCTCCGGCATGGCCGGCAATGTTTGGGCATATGACGCCAGTCCTAACTCCAGCAGCACCGACCCATGTAACCAAGTCATCTTCTCTGCATACACACCGGCACCGTTCTCAATGGACAGCAACAATAAGGAGGTGCCTCCCAAGTCAGAATTCTCATTTCTCGCCTCCAAGGCAACCTCCTCACAAAGCATTAGGGTCATGATCAAGGAACAAAAAGTTCCAGTCACCGTCACTGCAGTCAGTAACGGGTATCTGGTAAAAGGCAAACTGCCCGACACCGTCAAAGGCACATACATTCGCGTCGAGATTTTCGCCAACGGTCCCAATCAATGTGATCGTGCCGATGGGTGGCTGCTGAAAGTTGCGAATTAACCCTGTGTATCAGCCAGGTGGGCAGACGCTCGCCTCGCTGAAGCCGGCGCAGTGACCTATCATTCGTACCAGTGTATGTCCCGGCCCCAATGTGATGTGGCTGCATGAGCAGCCGTGCTAAACCCTCGGTCTCCCTGTCCGGCCCGCCGGTCTCCCGCTGGTTGGGGTTCTTCCCTGAGTTCAAGGCAGACAGTCTGGGCTATCTGCTGCGCTGCCGCGAGTACGGCGACGTGGCGAAACTTCCCATGGGGACACTCGCCGCAGTGCTCCTGCGTGAACATGATCCGGCGATGTATCTGCTGAACACTCCGGCCGATGTCAGACATGTGCTGGTCGTCAACCAAGACAATTACACGAAGGCTCCGGTTCCTCCGGTGGAAGCTCGCGTGTTTGGGCGGGGTGTGTTGCATACGGAGGGAACGATTCATCATCGGCAACGGCGAATCTTCCTGCCCTTTTTCCATGGCGACCATGTCTCTTCATATGCAGACCTCATCACGGACATGACCGCCAGTGTGACCGCCTCGTGGAAAGACGGCACCACAATCGACATCGGACACGCCATGACACAGATCACACTCTCCGTGATTTGGCGCCTCCTGTTCGGACAGGACATTGGAACCGACGCACGGACGGTGACACAGGCCATCACGACGGGGCAACATCTCATTAAGCTCCAATACGATTCGGTGTTCGCTCGCCTGATGCCGCTCTGGATTCCAACCAGGCTGCATCGTGAATTTGCCGACGGCCATGGCCGCCTGGAATCGATCATTCGCCGCCTCATCCGTGCCCGGCGTTCGGCACCGACACAGAGTCAGGACGTCCTCGCCCTCCTGCTCACCGCGACTGACACGTCCGGCAACCCACTCAGCGAAGACGAAATCCGTGATGAACTCGTCACCTTCCTGTTAGCCGGTCACGAAACAACCGCGAATGCACTGACATGGGTCTGGTTTTTGCTGGCTCAGTTCCCAACCGTGTGCGCACGGCTTGGGCAGGAGCTCCACGCGGTATTGCACGGCCGTCTCCCGACGAACGCCGACGTACCCCACTTGCAATATACGAAGATGATTTGGGAGGAGACTCTGCGACTCTATCCGCCGGCATGGCTGCTTCACACCCGTGTGAGCCGGTCCGGCGACACGCTCCCGTCTGGAGCACACCTGCCGTCCGGCGCGAGAGTGTTCATCAGCCCGTGGAGTCTGCACCGGAACCCGCGGTGGTTTCCTGATGCCGATCGATTCGACCCGGAACGGTTCTCGCCGCAAGCCGAAGCGCACCGGCCGGCATTCAGTTACCTGCCGTTCGGCGGCGGAGGCCGCCGCTGCCTCGGAGAATCCTTTGCTGAACTGGAGGGCATCCTGATCATGGCGACCGTGGCGTCGAAGATTCACCTTCGATTGCTGGACGGGCAAACTGTTCTTCCTGATCCTCTCATGACATTGCGGCCGCACATTCCGATTCGCATGATGGTCTCACGTATCGATGCGCACGATCACCCTTTAGGAAGTGCGTGATCAACGCACTTGTCTCTTGTCTTTTCCATCCTTGTTCCGTATGAACGTGCGCACGGATGCCAGGAGTAGTCACCCTTCCGTAGAACCAAGGAGTGTTGTCGATGAAAATGCTGATGATCGTGTTTCGCGAGTCGATCGCGCAACAGATCCATGCGCTGATGAAAGACTATGAGGTTACGGCCTATACTGAGCTGCACAATGTCTCAGGTAAGGGTGAGACTGGGCCGACGCTGCATTTTTCTCTTTCCACCGGCGCGAATCGGATGATCCTTGCCGCGATCCCCGAATCGGTGGCCTACCGAGTGATAGAGGGACTCAACCGCTATCGAACCGAACAGCTTCAGCAACGGACAGAGGACGCGTTCCCCCTGCACGTGTTTGTCCTCCCCTGCGAACAAGTGGTCTAGCGAATGGAGGGGGACGATGACTTCAACTGGAAGGAGCACACAGAGGAGCTCCAGATGCGATCGGCACACCTTGACGGCCAAGGGGACAGATCCCGCCCGCTATGTTCCGGTTGGTCGTGATAAACATGATCAACCGTCACTGTACTGCCATTCCCGTTGTTGAAGGGGATGCCCGGCTCAATGGGATGGTGATGGTGCGTGACGTCTTACCGTTGCTTTCAAGGTCGCGGGGCA
>DASUMN010000119.1:0-2998 GCA_036277675.1 Nitrospira sp.
TGCGGGAGTGCCGGCACAGCCTCGACGCGCAACGTGGCCCGGAGCCGTGCATCGATCTGAGGCAGAATGTCGTCGAGAATATCTTGCGCCCGCTCAATCAATGTCGCCCCTTCTTTGATGAGACTGTTCGATCCCCGGCAGGCGTCTTCTTTCACAGAGCCCGGCACGGCAAAGACCTCACGGCCCTGCTCCAACGCCAGCTTTGCCGTAATCAACGATCCGCTGTCCTTTGCGGCTTCACTCACAAGCACGCCCAACGAGAGCCCGCTGATAATGCGGTTCCTCCGTGGAAAGTGATGGCTCAGTGGAGACGAGCCGATCGGCAGCTCGGAGAGCACGGCGCCGTGCGTTTCGATGCTACGCCGCAGCGCCTGGTGTTCCGGCGGATACGTCCGATCAATGCCGCACCCCAGCACCGCGATCGTGCGCCCCTTGCCGGCCAGCGCGCCACGGTGCGCCGCCGTGTCGATGCCCCGTGCCAAACCGCTCACAATCGTGACGCCAATAGCAGCCAGGTCCTTGGCGATCTCTTCGGTCACGACCCGGCCGGACGGCGTGGCGCGCCGGCCTCCCACGATCGCCACCGCGACGTCGTCTTGCGCCGACAATGTCCCGCTCACATACAGCAACGGAGGCGGGTCGGGAATGGTTCTGAGCCTCGCGGGATAGGACCGGTCGAAAAGTGTGAGAACGCGGATTTTGAGCTGCTCGGCTATTGCAATCTGTTTGTCGATCTGTTGACGGACAGCGGCCGGGAGTCCGCGCCGGATCGATCCGGCCAGCTCGGCGCTGCATCCGGCTTGAATCAGATCATCCTGGCCCGCCGACAGCACGGCATTCGGCGAACCGAACGCCTGCACCAACTTGAGCAACGTGCGGTCGCCCACACCGTCAATCGATTGCAGTGTCAGCCAGGAGACGAGCGAACCTTGATCCATCACCGGCACCGACAGGACGGCAACGGCACAATGCCAATGGACATACAAGCCGGGGCCATCAACAGAACGGGGGAATCCATCGGCAGACTGTTTGATTACATGACGACCAGATCGTATTGTTCGAGGTGCAACTGGCTATCCGGCATGATCACGATCTTTGCCGAATGCTCCTGCTCCAAGTTTTCCACACCATGGCGCTCTTCATCCTGCAGCAACTCGGCCACCGTCGGATGGGCCCCGACGACGATGCGGTGATGGTCATCGGACGGTTCGATCCGGCGGATCTCCCGGAAAATCTCATAGGCCACGGTGGTCGGTGACTTCGTGTATCCGCGTCCTTCGCAATACCGGCAGGGTTCGGACAACGAGCGCAACAGGTCTTCGCGGACACGCTCGCGAGAAATTTCGATCAACCCGAGATCTGAAATTCTGGAGATCCGTGTCCGCGCCTTGTCGGAGGCCATGGCATCCACCAACGCATGGTAGACCTTATCGCGGTTCTTTTCCCGCTCCATGTCGATGAAATCGACGATGATGATGCCGCCGATGCCCCGCAGCTTCAACTGATACGCCACTTCTTTGGCCGCCTCCAAATTGTTTCGGAGGATTGTTTCTTCCTGGTCCCGTTTGCCGACAAACCGGCCCGTATTGACATCGATCACCGTCATCGCTTCCGTATGATCGATCACCAAATACCCGCCCGACTTGAGCCAGACCTTGCGGCTCATTGCCCGTGTAATCTCCTGCTCCACCCCCAAATGGTCGAACAGCGACTCTTCCTTATCATAGAAATGAATCCGCGAGGTTTGTTCGGGGGAAAACCGTTGTACGAAATTCCGGATGGCGTCGTATTCCTGCCGGGCATCGATCCAGAGCCGGTCCACTTTCTTGCTGAACATGTCCCGCACCACGCGGAAGCTGAGGCTCAAGTCGCTGTGCAATAATGCCGGCACACCCGATTGATCCCGTTTGGTCAGAATGTCCTGCCAGAGGACGTGCAGAAAATCGACGTCGGACTTGAGCTCGTCCTCCTTGACGCCTTCGCTGACCGTCCGAACGATGTACCCGAAGCCGGGACGCCGGACGCGCCGCATGATGTCCTTCAGCCGCGCCCGCTCCTCATCACGGGGAATCCGCCTCGACACGCCGATATGCTCGACGTTCGGCATGAACACCAAATACCGGCCCGGCAACGACACGTAGGTCGTGACCCGCGACCCCTTGGTGCCGATCGGCCCCTTCGAGATCTGGACCATCAGTTCTTGGCCTTCACTCAAGAGCTGTTCGATCGGTTTTGCGCTCTGCCGTTTCGGCCGGAGCACATCCGAGTCCTTGTCGTCCTCCTCGGCCTCGACCAGCATGTCCCCCGGCTCCGCATCCATCGAGAGATCGGACACGTGCATGAAGGCGGCCTTCTCCAAGCCGATATCCACAAATGCCGCCTGCATGCCGGGAAGAATTTTGGCGACCCGGCCTTTATAAATATTCCCGACATAGTCCTTGTGCTTGGCGCGGTCTCCGAACAAATCGGTGACCACACTCCCGTCAAGAACCGCCACGCGGGTTTCTTCCCGCGCGACCGTGATTGCAATTTCTGTCCCCATACCAACTCCTTGTGCTGGAGAGCCGCCACATGAGGGGCGCGACGGACGAAGGCAGCCGCCCAAGTCCTCCGCTGATGATAACTCCCTTCAACATCGTACCGGCTCTCGATCAAATTCTTGCCAAGCATCACCGACGCGCCGCCGCACGGCAGCGCGCCCACAGTGACACGATCAATAGAATAAACTCAACCGTCTTCGTTTGACATTCAACAGCAACCCCAGCGACGCCATGGTCATGATCGTCGCGCTCCCGCCGTAACTCACCAGCGGCAAGGGAATGCCCACGATCGGGAACATGCCCGCCGTCATCCCGATATTCACCACGACGCAGAAACAGAGCATCGAAACGATCCCCACCGCGAGCAACGCCCCCAGCTGGTCTTTCGCCTTGGATGCGATTTCCAACGACAGCCATATCAGGGCGACAAAGAGCGCCAGCAGCACGAGGACGCCGAG
>DASUMN010000120.1:0-16971 GCA_036277675.1 Nitrospira sp.
GTTTATAATGCTCCTAGTCCAGCGGCGGGTTTCCGCCGTTACCACTACAGACTGAGCAGAAGGAGAGCGGAATGGCCGTCCCCGTATCTCAGATGTATACCGTTGCGAGTTATGTCCTTTCGAACAAGCTCAAGGGCATCAAGCGATATCCCCTGGTGTTGATGCTCGAACCGCTGTTTCGCTGCAATCTGGCCTGCGCCGGCTGCGGAAAGATTCAGTACCCCGATCATGTGCTCGATAAACGATTGACCCCGGAGCAATGCTGGGCCGCAGCCGAGGAATGTGGCGCACCGATCGTGGCGATCCCGGGCGGGGAGCCGATGATCCATCCGGAAATCGGGCGGATCGTCGAGGGCTTGGTGGCGCAGAAGCGATATCTCTATGTCTGCACGAATGCGATTTTGATGGAACGCAAACTCAAAGAGTTCACGCCGTCGAAGTATCTGACCTTTAGCGTGCATATGGATGGGTTGAAGCAAGAGCACGATCTCGCGGTCTGCCGAGACGGGGTGTACGAAGTGGCGGTCAAGGCGATCAAGGAAGCGTTGAAGCTGGGCCATCGTGTCACAACGAACACCACGTTGTTCGACGATGCCAATCCGGATCGGGTGCGCCAGTTTTTCGATGAGATGATGTCGCTCGGCGTGGAAGGCATGATGATTTCGCCGGGCTATAGCTATCACAAGGCGCCGGATCAGCAACATTTCTTGAAGAAGGCGAAGACAAAAGAGCTGTTCTCGAAGATTCTCGGTCAGCCGAAGGGGTCCTGGAAGTTCAATCAGTCACCACTCTTCTTGGATTTCCTAATGGGGAAGAAAGAGTATCAGTGCACGCCCTGGGGGAATCCCACGTACAATGTCTTCGGCTGGCAGAAGCCCTGTTACCTCTTGCAGGAAGGGTACGCAAAGACCTTCCGCGAGTTGATGGAGACGACTGCCTGGCAGGACTACGGCACGAGCGCGAACGAGAAATGCGCCGAATGCATGGTCCATTGTGGATATGAGGCTTCGGCGGTGAGCGATACGTTCGGCACCGTGTCAGGTTTTGCGCGCACGGCGAAGCTGACGCTCTTGCCAACATCTCGTTAATCGTTAAGCGTTAAACGAGCAGATTTCAAGAACTTCATTTCGATTAACGGTTCACGAATGACGATTGTACGATGACTGATACGAAGGCCCATAACGCTGCCGATTCCGGCTCTCTCGAAGGCCGTATGTTCACACCGGCCACGGAACAAGAAAAGGCAGAGGCCATTGAGCTGGCCTTCGATTACCGTGGCGATGTAACGCTCGGGCTCGCATCGGGTGAGAGCATCGTGGGATTTCTCTTTAACCGCCACGCCACCGGAGCGCATCCCTCCGTCGAATTCTTTCCCGAGGACAATCCTTCCCCTCGCACAATCCCCTATGCATCGATCATCTCGATCGCCTTTACCGGTGAAGATACGGCGAGCGGCAAGTCCTGGGAGGCCTGGGCGTCGAAAAAAGAGTCCGAGCGCCGTGCAGAAGCGGCTCGCGTCGAAGAGGATGCGCGCATGCGCGGACTGCTCTGAGTGCCCTTCGGTCGACTGCCAGTTGTCTCAGCAACATCTGTTCAAACCATCCAGAACGCCCGTCGGTTTCTCCCCCGCATCTTCCCCATCCTCTCGTTGACAATTAGGGGGGGCTATGCTAAAAAATCGCGCCCTAAAACGAGGGCGCTCGTCGTGGCGGGGCCTGCTATTGTGTGAACGTGTAACCCGCAAACAACTGGCGAGAATGCGACTCAGTGTGATACGCGACAGAGGCAGGAAAGCCGGGTTGGTCGCGGTCGTAAGTTGGATTGCGCTGGGCCTCGTGCTTCCTTCCGTAGCGACCGCGACGCACGAAGCCGACCATCGGTTCATGGTGGAAGGCTATGTGTGTGGAGCAGATGGGAAGCCGGCAGCGGACATCGATGTGCTGGTCAAGGATACAAAGGTCTCATACGGGCAAATCGTCAAGACGGATGGCAACGGATACTATAAAGCGACGTTTCATCTTCATAACGATAATTTAGGTGATCCGCTTCTAGTCGAAGCAAGAGGGGAGCAGCAGAACCATAAGATTGAGTTTGATCCAAAAGACCTGGAGGCGGAGCGAAAAATTCAGGTCAATTTTGGAGCCGGTTGCGATGCCAGCAGTCCTCCCGCCTGGTTATGGTGGGCTGGCGGGGCGGTAGTGGCGGCAGCCGGAGGGTTCATGGCGATGAAGCTTGCCCGTCAGCAACGGAAACAGGAACGAGGCAAGGGGAAATCGCAGGGTAAAAAGCATAACGTGTAATCGCCGATGCCGATCCTTGGGGCCATGTGGCGCCTCACCGAGTCGGTTGAGTAGGTGGGCGAGGACCGGTGTACAAAGAGGTCGAGATTCGTGTGCCGAGGACGCTTTTGCGAGGGTGAGAGCCCTCGGCGGGAGCGTCTTTTTTTTAGCGGTGTTCTGCTCGTTGTGCGAAGTTGGTGCTTATTGTTCGAACGAAAACCAGCGCGGGGTGTCCTGTCGATGAAGCCGAACGTGATTCGAGTGGCAGTGGTTCTGGGCATCGGGTTCCTGGCAGGTTGCAGCGGAGGCGATGGCGGTGGAGAGGGGCCGATCGTTCCTCCTCCTCCAGCTCCTGCCGAATATACCGATAAACATATGCCGTCTGCATGGTGGGGAGATGCCCAGAAACTCGAAGAAGGCCGGAAGCTCTACGCTGGCGAGACCAACCCCGATGTGAATTGTGCTAGCTGTCATGGCAAGGATGGCAAGCCCGTGAAGGCGGGTGCGACCGATTTCAGAAACCCCGAGCGAATGAAGCTCTATTCGGACTCCGTGTGGTTCTGGCGAATTTCCGAGGGTGTGCCAAACACCAAAATGAGGGGTTGGAAAAGCAAGCTCTCGGACGACGATCGGTGGCGGCTCGTGCTGTTTGAACGGAGTTTCGCGATGTCGGGAAAGGTTTGGAGTGAAGAGAAAAAGCAGTGGGTAGATGCCGGCACGATCGCGGTGGTTCCGGCGGACACCAAGTAGCGGCATGGCGTCGCTCACTAAATCTGAACGTCGCTCTTGACTCGCAGTTCAGTCTGAGTCGGATTACTACAGCTGACGCGGCTCTCAAATGAACGCGTGGTGCTGAACGGTTCAAGAGTCGGCCCAAAGGATGAGCCATCGAGGCATCGTGGGAAAACTGTCGCGCGGTCTCCTGACCCTGTTTGCGGTTCTTGCACTGTGCCTATTCGCTGTGCCGAGCCTCTATGCGCAAGAGCTTGGGACGTCGTCGGTGCAGTTCCCCTATACGGGCAATCGGACGGCCGTCTGGGTTGTCGCGCAGCTCCATCTGCTGTTTGCCGCCTTTATCTTAGGCGCCCCCATCTTCGTCGTGATTTCCGAATGGCTGGGTTATCGAAGGCAGGATTCCCGCTACGACCGCTTGGCGCGGGAAGTCACCAAAATCACCGTCATCCTCTTTAGCCTGACGGCGGTAACCGGCGGCCTCTTTATCTTCGTGCTGCTCGCCGCGTATCCGCAGTTCACCACCTGGTTCATCAATCAGTTCTATCTCGTGTTTGCGGTGATCTATCCGGCGCTGTTTATCACGGAGACCATCCTCCTCTACGCCTATCTCTACACCTGGGATGTTTGGAAGGGGGAGCAGAAAGGGCGCCACATCGCCCTGGGGGTCCTCTTAAATCTCGTGTGTGTGCTCATCCTCTTTGTCATCAACGGTCCGACGTCCTTCATGAATACGCCGACGAAGGCCGAGGGCGTCTCACCGCAAGACTTCCTCGCGGCGGCGAGTTTGTGGGATAAGATTGCGAACCAAAGCTGGTTTCCCTTGAGTCTCCATCGGATCGACGGAAACGTGGCCTTCGGCGGGTTTATCTGCGGCATGATCGCCGCGTACATGTACATGGGTTCCAAAAATCAGGAAGAGCGGGCCTACTACGATTGGATGGGGTATGTGTCAATTTGGATCGCCGTGGGAGGCACGTTGTTACAGCCGTTCACGGGGCTCCTGCTGGCCTACGAGATGTGCGATTACGACTTTTCGTTCTGCCCATACATGATGGCCGACCAGCTCTCGATGTTTTTTGAATTGCAGGGCGTGATGATCGGCCTGCTGTTCTTGGCCGTCAACTACTATAGTTGGCTCAGTGTCAAACGAATAGAAGGGGCCGACAATGTTCGGATGACGATTCTGGCTCCGATAGTGTTGGTGGTGTTGCTCCCCGCCACGATGTGGGTGATGAACGCCTATTGGATTCCAGATCCAAAGTCGCTCGCCTTCTTGTTGCCCCTCGCCCTGTCGCCATTTGTCTTGGGGCGATTCATTCCGATGACCGTCTCCGCTCGGACTGTCATTAAGGTCGGTTTTATCGTCATGCTGGTGAGTGACGCGGTCTGGCTGACTCCGGCTGGATTCGTGGCCACGGGGACCGATATGCCCGATGACCTCAAGCTGCCGGAAGGCTGGGATTATCTATCCACCATGCCCGCAAAGCTGTCCGCGATCCTGACGCTGGTGTTTGTCACGGTCGTCAACTACGTCTTGTATAACCGGACGATCAAGCAAGGGACGATTCTCTGGGGGAAAATCGATTTCGCGGCGCAGTTTGTCCTGATTTTCTTGGCGTTCATCTCGACCTGGACCATGGGATTGATGGGTGCGGTCCGGTCATTGCTCAGGAAATACTTCCATACCTATAGTCTGGTGTCGGATTTCTCCGCGGAATCGTTCACTCCGACACTCTCGTATTCCGCGTGGTGGATTACCGCGATCACCGTACTGTTTATCGCCTGCGTCACCGTGGCCGCGCTCATCGCGCTTCGGCCATCCGTGTCCAAGGCGCAAGCGCCTGAGGGAAGTCCGGTCCCGGTCGGGGCGAAGTAATCACGATTTCGGATGCCTGCGAGGCAACGGGCGTTCATATGGGAAATATCTTCAAGAAGCTAGGGATCGGCCTGGTGATCGGTGGCGTGCTGGTCGGGATCGCCCGTTCACAAGAGGTGCCGTTCGATTTTCAGCTGCTGTTCATGATCATTGCGCTCATCGGGGCCGTGCTGTTCATGCTCCTTGATGCGCCGTCGATCGGGGCGATGAGCGGCGGGAAGTCATTGGCTGCTGTCGCCGTATTCTGGGTGCTGTTGATCACGGTCTGCTTCGCCGGGGCCTCGTTGTTGCCGCAGTTCGACCCTGAGGATGAACGGGCTAAGATTACCAAATTGTTGGAACGGGAGCGCGAGAAGTCCGAGCAGGGGAAGACCGAGAAGCTTCTGGCCCTTGCGAAATCCCTCGATGAGCAAGTCAAGATGCTCGAAGAGCGACTCAAGGGAGTAAGCGGGGGACTGACGGTGCCCATTGCATCAGCACCATCAGGTGGGGAGAAGCCTGCTGCTGCATCCGCCGGCGGGGCTGGGGATATCATGAAGGTGGGCGAAGAGCAATGGCAACTGCAGGAGTGTTACAACTGTCACAAGCTTCGGGGGGAAGGCGGAAAGAAGCGTGGTCCGGAACTGGATAACATCGGCTCGTTGCTGACGGTCGAGGAAATACAGCAGAAAATCGCGGACCCCAAGAGCTTTATGGCTGAGGGGTACGACAAGGAATATGCGAAGGGCATCATGCCCAACAAGTTCAAGGACCTCATGGATCCCAAAGAAATGCTGGCGCTGGCCACGTGGTTGGGGACCTTCAAGAATACCTCGGTGAATACCCCCAAACCGATCAAGAAAAGCTAATGCTGCAGCCGAAGCTGAAATCCAAGGTCCGCTGCACCGACCTCGATATCGGCGAAGTCACGCGCGTCGTGCTCGACCCGCTGTCGCATGAGATCAGCCACATCGTCGTGTCCATGAACGGCAGCGGCGAACGGCAGGTGGCCATGGGGCACGTGCAGGACGTGACCGACGATATCGTCCAGCTGCGCGCGCCATCGGCGGATATTCGGGCATTGCCTCCGTTCAAGCGTGAAGACTACGTCACGACCCACGAGGTGGAGATTTCGCATCTGGAAGACAATATCCATGTCACGCCGGGCGAAGTGTTGGTGCCGTTGCCTGATCTGGAGAAGGACGTCAAGCGCCGGACCTTCTTCATGAACTTCACGCACGTCATCGGGTTTTTGATCGGGCTTCCCATCGCCTACCCGATCCTTCGATTTCTTATGCAGCCGATGTATGCGGACTTCGACAACCAATGGCTGAAAGTCGGGAATGTGAGCAAGATCAAGCAAGAGGATGTCGGAGTGCAGTTCAAGTATAAGAAATCAGTGAAGGAAGTGTACATGCCGGAGTACGAAGTCGAAAAAAACGTCTGGATTCTCAGGGCCACTCCGGATCTGCTTGAGAAAGTCTACCAAGGGAAAGATTCTGAATTTCGCGACGCCAAGGGAAAGACGATCTGGACAAACAAAAAAGACATCCCCTACATCGCGTTTTCCGGCAAGTGCCCCCATTTGGGATGTGGCTTCAAATGGCGACAGCATAAGACGCTCGGGCAAGTGTTTCTCTGCCCGTGCCATCTGAGCATTTACGATGCCGGAGGGAAGGTGCTCGATGGTCCCGCTCCACGCTCCCTGGATGCATTGCCCCTCAAGGTCTCGGCGGGTGGAGAAGTAGAGATCATCGATATGGAGTTCAAGGCTGGTACGAAATCGCAGATCCGAATCGTGTGAAAGCTGGCGGTATGGATAGCAAGCATTTATCCTCTGCAACGATTCCCGATCATCAGCCGAGCACGGCCGAAAAGGTCATTGCCTTTCTCGACGAGCGCCTTGGCCTCAAGGAAATGCAGGCAAAGATGCTCAATGAGCCGATTCCCGGCGGCTCGCGGTGGGCCTACGTCTTCGGTTCCGTCCTCCTGTTCATCTTCATCATGCAAGCGGTGACGGGCACGTTGCTCATGTTTTACTACGTTCCGACCGCCGACCATGCCTACGACAGCACTCAATACATTATTCACAATGTCGATTATGGCTGGTTTATCCTGAGTTACCATTTTTGGGGCTCCAGCGCGATGGTGGTCTGTGTATTCGCCCATATGTCGCAGGTCTTTCTCTGGGGCGCGTACAAGAAGCCCCGAGAGCTGCTCTGGCTTGTCGGTCTGGCGCTCTTCGGCATCGTGATCACCTTTGGTTTCACGGGCTATCTCCTCCCGTGGGATCAACGCGCGTTCTGGGCGACGCTCGTGGGTGTCGAAATTTTGGATAAGACGCCGATCGTCGGCGATTTTATTGCGCGGTTTTTGAAAGGTGGTGCGAGCCCCGGGCAGATGACCTTGAGCCGCTTCTTTGTTCTCCATGTGATGATTCTCCCGTCGGCGCTGATGGCCTTGGCTGGCTTGCATATCTTCTTATTTCGAGTGGCCTCTCCGGCTGGCCCATTTAAAGGGACGAAGGAAGAGATCAAGGCGAAGACCGATTATTTCTTCCCTCGGCAAATTTGGAAAGACATCGTCGGGATGGCCTTCGTCTTCATCGGGATCTGTGCGCTCGCCCTGTGGGAGCCGGTCGTGTTGCTTGATAAGGCCACGCCCGATCCCGGCGAATATCATCCGGAGCCGGAATGGTACTTTCTTTTTTACTTTCAGTTGCTGCGGCTCAAGCTCTTCGCCGGTCAGTTCGGGCAATTTCTGGGTGCCGTTGCATTGCCGGTGGCGTTCATGGTACTACTCGTGGCCCTTCCATTTTTTGATAAGGACCCTGAGCGAAATATCTTTAAACGACCGATCGCCCTCATCACATGGATAGCCATCATGGTGGTGATCGCCATGTTTACGGTTGCGGCAGTCATTAATCGTGAGTTCTTGGATTAAGTGATCGTCATGCGCGGTGGTTATGGCTGAAGAACGCGAATCGATGTCTCCGACTCAGATCGGGTTCGGTATTCTGTGGCCGGCCTGCTGGACGGGCATTCCGATCAAGGCCGTGTTTGCCGTGATGATTATGACGATGGGATTGGTGCATTTCGAGGGCAGGTTCGGACTGGCGTTCTTGATGCTGCTTGCGAGTCCCGCTACCATCTTCGCCGTCCCCATTATCATGGTGATGCATGACACACATTTTGGAGAGGGAATCGGTCTGGCGCTCATTTTTGGACTATCCATCCCCGTCGATATTTGGGCTCTAGGAATCGTCGGTCGGACGTTCTTCCTCGAACGACTACGGAAAGAACCGCCCCATGATGGGCTCGGGTTTTCGATTTGGTGGAGGACCGCCGTCATTGGGGCGTTCTTCCTTCCGTTGCTCTGGTGGATCGTCAGTCATGTGACGGACACTGCGATTTCTGCCTCGCACTCGATAGCCGAGATGGAGAGTTTGAGGCATCTCTTTCATACCGGGCTTCCGGTGGCGGAACGCATCGGCCTTGAATTGACGATTTGGGGGACGATTTCCTTTGCGATCCTCATGGTGTTAGCTGCGATCGGTGTCTCGATCCTTGGACAATTCATTCGGCGGATGGCGGAAGGCGCGCGCCCGGCGGCTGAAAATTACCAAGGGCTCATCACACGGTGGGATTTGATGCGCGTGCCGACCGATCAGGGACTGATGATGGCTTCGCTGGCGGGAATCGGCGTGGTGTTGTCGCTGGTCTTTTGGGCGGTGCTTCCCGTAACGACGCCCCACCCACACGAATGCTGTGCGAAGCCTGAAGTGACCATGGAGCCGGTGTTCAAACCTGCCGAAAGCCTGAGCAAGACGACGGGGCGGCTCGCTCAACTGGTCGCGCAAGTTGAGGCAATAGAGCAGCAGAAGGCGGAAGCGAAGGACCAAGCGGACAAGGGCAAGGAAAAGGCTGGAGGCGGGGCCGTGTCGAATGCTCCTGCCAAGACGAAACCGTAATTTACGAGGTGATGAGGTGAGTGCCATACAACAGGGGGTCAAAACGATTCAACGGGCTCTCCCGGCCGTGAATGGTCACGGGGCGTGGCTCGCAGGTCTCTTGTTGGCGGCGGGATGGCTCGCCCTTCCTTCAATTGGGATGGCCGCGGAAGGGACCGGGGCCGGTCCGACTGAATATCGAGATATCCCCTACATCGGTAGTCGAAACCTCGTCTGGATAGTGGCGCAACTCCATCTGCTGCTCGCCGGGTTCGTCTTAGGTGTGCCGATTTTCGCATGGTTGTGCGAGGTCATCGCCTGGCGGGGGGGAGAAAAGCGCTACGACAAGTTGGCCAAGGAGTTTACCAAGCTCCTGACGTCCGCCTATGCGACGACGGCGTTGTTCGGCGGCATTCTGTTGTTTCTCTTGGTGGCGTTTTACCCCAAGCTGATGAATTATTTGACCGACGTCTTTTTCCCCTCCTTCTTACTTTACTGCCTCCTGTTTCTGCTCGAAACCGCGACGCTTTATCTTTATTGGTATGGGTGGGACGCGATGCAGGAAGGACGGAAGAAATCGCTGCACGTGTTTCTGGGGTTCTTGCTGAACTTCTTTGCCTTGTTCATCATGATCGTGCCCAATGCCTGGGCGACGTTTCAAGCCAGCCCCGTCGTCATTTCTGAAGGCACGGCGTTCGAACGAGCCTGGGCTGCCACGTGGAACCCCACCTGGTGGCCGATCAATATCCATCGGCTGATCGCGAACGTGGTGTTGGGTGGATACATCTGCGGAGCCTATGCCGGAGTTCGGTACTTGTCCGTGAAGAGTGCGGAGGATCGAGAGCATTACGACTGGATGGGCTATGTCGGCAATTTCATCGGCGTATTCGGCCTGTTGGCCCTGCCGTTCGCCGGGTACTGGCTGATGCGGGAAATCTATCAGTACAACCAGCAGATGGGCATTACGCTGATGGGCGGCTTCCTGTCCTGGCTCTTCATCCTCCAAGCCATGCTGATCGGTGTCCTGTTTCTTGGGTCGAACTACTACTTCTGGTTGGGGATTACGTATCGCATCCCCGGGTCGGAGGCAAAGTATCGGAAGGCCATGCTGATGATGCTGGTCAGTCTGCTGCTCTGTCTTGCTGTCTGGATGACGCCGCACTCCTTGGTGGCCAGCATCGAAGAGGCGCAAAAAATGGGAGGCGCGCACCATCCGTTGCTGGGTGTCCTTGGCGTGATGTCAGCCAAAATGACCGTGTCGAACCTCATGATTCTGATTACCTTCATGAGCTTCGTCATGTATTGGCGAGCGGGTAAACAAGACACAGCCGGATGGGCGGCATTTGGGAAAGCCGTCATGGGTGCTATCCTGGTGCTGGCGAGTATTGCCGTCATCGTCCTCGGTGTCTGGGGGTACTTTGTCCCGGCGATCGTCCGTATCAATTACTTCTCCACGTCTCAGGTGTTGATCGTGATCTTTGTCATATTGACGATCACGCCGCTGACGGCACTCCTGCTCAAGAGCGCCAGAACGACGACGGAAATGGTCTGGGGCAGTATGCCTCCACGAGCGGGCTATTCCCTTGTCCTGAATGCCGTGATGGTCATCCTCCTGATGACCCTTATGGGCTATGCGCGGTCTTCATCCCGCGTCCATTGGCATGTGTACGGAGTCATGCGTGATACGTCGCCCTATGCCTATTCCCCGGCGCTGGGCAGCGCCTCGCTGATCATGGCCTTCTGTACATTTTTCTTCTGCATTCTTGTGGCGTTTATCTTCTGGGTCGCCACGATGGGGGACAAGTATAAAACTGCCGCCGGAGCCGGAAAGGGAGATCTACCACATGGTATTCCGGCAATGGCTGGAGGGGCGCCTGACAAGGGGTCACAGGGATAAATGCAGGGAGTTTTGAGTTCTAATAGCACTCAGCACTACATATTAGAGGGCATATGAGTGAAGTCGCGCAACTACAGCTAATTGCACTGTCGATTGTGGGAGTGGGGATTCTGATTCTCCTCTTCATTAAGGCGGTATTTATTCGGGTCACGGGATTTGTCTTCATCGTGCTGGGGTTGTTTTCGCTCATGTCCCTGGCAGTCCCTCAGTTGGCCTCTTTGCCTCCGGCGGAGGAAAAGATCGATATCGCCAGCATCAAAACTCCGACTGACATCGCCGCCATCGGACAGACGGTGTTCTTCAGTAAGGGGCAGTGCGCGCTGTGCCACTCTATCGGTCCCAGCGAGTCCGCCCGTTGTCCCGACTTAAAAGGCATCGGGGCCAAGCTGAGCAAGGAATTTCTTTATGAAAGTCTGACGGATCCTCAAGCCTTCATTTATCAAGACTACCGGCATGGAGGGGTACCGAAGGAATATCCTGCGACGATGCCTCGCATTGACAAGGATCCGATCGGACTCTCGAAAAATGAAATTTTGGCCATCATCGCATTTCTTCAACAGATGAGCGGAGAGCCGATTTCCGTCAGCGTGTCTGAGCTCGAAATCCCTGGCCAGGCTCCAGCTGCGCCGGTGAAAGCCGCCGCATCCGCGCTCGTCGCGGACGCGCATACGAATTAGGAGGAATCCATGGGTGCGTTAGGTAAGCCGATCATTCTCATGGTGGCCATGTACGTGTTTCTCAAATTTGTGCTGCCGTATATTCCCGGCTCTGCGCCGCTCCCATCGAGTTTGATCGCGCTCTACCTGCTTCTCACCGGGTCGGGAATCGTGATTTTTGAGACGTTGAGCAAGGAATCGAAAGATGCCTTCTGGGGGCCCATTCAACGATTTTTGACCGGAGAGACAATCGGGGGGCTCCAGGCGCTTCGGTATGGCGTGCTGATATTTTTTCCGTTACTGGTGGGGTGGCAAACCTACGGGAGTACGGCCGTAAGTGATCTGCCGCCGACGGAGAGTCGAACGATTCATCCTGCGCCGCCGGGAGAATACACCGGACTCTCGAATCCTGTCCCGAAAACCCCGGATAACATTATGCAAGGGAAAGGGTTCTATGCCGCCTATTGCTCGCCCTGCCATGGCGGAAACTTCGACGGCAAAGGCCCGGCCGCTCGTGGATTTATTCCGGCGCCCGCGAATTTTGCCGATCCCACGACCATCGCGATGTTGCAAGAAAGCTATCTCTTCTGGCGGATTAAAAAGGGTGGCGTCGGTCTTCCGATTGAAGGTGCACCATGGAAGTCCGCGATGCCGCGTTGGGAAGTGGAACTGCCGGACGAGTGGATTTGGAAAATCATTATGGGGGAATACGACGGAGCCCACCAGTCCCCACGAACCTGGGAATAAGGACGCAGTACGGCGTGGATGGGCGTAGGTGTGTAGGGAGAACGAGGCCAGCATGAAACCGGGGAATCAGATGATAAAACAGGTCCTGCGGAATGGGACGGCCGCAATTGTGGCCATGATAATCGGCGGAGCATCCATCGGCTACGCACAGGAAAGCGTGTCGGTCCGGGCTGCGCTGACGACCGGTGGCCTGCCCCTTGAAGACCCCAACGCTGCGGTGTGGAGCAGTGCGCCGCCTGCCACGTTTCCCATGTCGCCACAAGTCCATTGGCAAAATCGTATCCAGGAAGTCACGGTGAAGGATGTCATTGTGCGGGCCTTGCACGACGGCAATCAGATGGCGGTGCTGCTTGAATATGCCGATCCGACCCAGGACCCGGATGATGCCGCGGCCTTGGAATTCATGGTTGGCGATAAGAAAGCCCATTTTGCCCATGGTCAGCCCATGTTGCAGGTCGAAGGCGGACCGGTGAATATTTGGTTCTGGAAGAACAAGACGGACAAGGCCGTGGACATGAGTGCGAAGGGCTTCGGGACCTTGAAGCCGCAAGAGCATCAGGATGTGAAAGCCAAGGGCGTGTACGCGAACGGTACGTGGAAAATCGTGTTCTCCAGGAATTTGTCGACCGGTCATGCTGAAGAGGATGTGCAAATTACCCCGGGGGAATTCATCAGCATCGCCTTTGCCGTCTGGGATGGCCGAAAGGATGGTTCAGGAGAGCTCGTTGAGAAGGGCTCGCAAAAGGCGGTCTCCTCCTGGTGGTATTTCCGAGCCGATGCTCCACCGGATTATTCCGGCTATATGTACGCGGCGATCGCTGCGGCATTGGCCTTGGGCTTTCAGTTTGTCCTGATCCGAAAACTCAAGAAAGGGCAGTCAGCATGAAGGCGGCACGGCTGGGTGTCATGGGATTCACAGTGGGGCTAATCGTCGGAGTGGTGTTGCTGGCCGGAGGCTGCGCCAATGAGCAGGAAAAGCGCGGACACGAGCTGTACACCCACTACTGTAGCGACTGTCACGGCGAGAGTGGCAAGCAGAACGAGGGGTTTAACTGGTCATCAATGCCCGACCCGAAGCCGAAGGATCTCTCAAATAAGGGAGAGATGAGCACCTTCAAGGACGAAGAGCTCTTCTCCACCATCTCGCGCGACATGCTGGACACCAGCGAAGAAGGCGGAGATGAAATTGGCGACGACGATTTCGCGGTGCCCACGATGCCGACGTTCAAATATACGCTGTCCGAGGATGAAGTGTGGGCGATCGTTGGGCACGTGCGCACCCTCCATGGAATGAAGATGGAATTCAACGTTGCCGCGCGCAAGGCCTCTCTTGAGGAAGGGCTGAAGGCCGCGCAGGCCAAGTTTGAGCAGGCGAAGCAAGCGTACGAGGCAGCGGAGAAGAAAGCCAGCGATGAAGCGGAGAAGAAAAGCGAAGAGTTGAAGAAAGATGTCGACGTGGATGAGTCTGCCTATGCGGATGAACAGGCCGCCATGGGGGAAGCCAAGAAAGAACTGGATGCGGCGCAAGTCGCGGTCAACAATTTTTCAACGAGACCCGGCAAAGGCTTAAGCATTCCCAGGCCGGATCTGAAGACACCCCCGGCCCAAGTCGCCCAGTTGGTTGAGCGCGGGAAACGGCTCTATGAAAACAAGTATGGCTGTAACGCCTGTCACAATGTCGGGGGCGAGGGTGGCAAGATCGGTCCGGCCCTGGACCGGGCGGGATTCCGCTTGAATGCGACGTGGGTCTATCGGTGGCTGAAGAATCCGCAGGCGATGGATGCCCACACACGCATGCCGGCGTTGGGGCTCAGCGATGCGGACGCCAAGGCAGTCACCCTGTACGTGGAGACCTTGCGGGCGGCAAAGGCTGAGCCTACCGAGGAGAAGCCTGTCGAAAAGCCATAGCCTTAACCGGACAGCCCGGCGAACAATCCGATGAGCACGACGACCCCAACCCACACGTGCGCACGGAACATGGCGAATGCTTGCGGAGGGGCGATCGATCCCCGTAGTTGCCAGATCTGCATGGAGAAGAACAGGGCCAATCCGAGTAACGTGGCGTAATAGGCCCATCCGATCCCCGCCAGCCAGCCGGCAGTCCCCAAGAGAAACAGCATGGTGATGAACGCTGTCCCCACTCCCAGGCCGATAGACGGTCCAAAGAATAGGGCCGCGGACTTGACTCCAATACGCCGATCATCTTCTTGGTCTTGGATGGCGTAGATCGTATCGTACGCGACCGCCCACGCCGCCGTCGCAGCAAAGAGGCACCAGACCGGCGCATCGAGTTGCCCTCGCACGGCCGCCCAGGCCATGACGGTTCCCCAGCCAAAGGCAACGCCCAGCACGGCCTGCGGAATATGAATCCACCGTTTTGAAAATGGGTAGAGCGTCGCCAAGAAGAGGGCGATGGGAGCAAGCCGCAACACGAGGGGATTCAGCAGGAAGAGGAGGCTTGCGGCCAGGACCAGCAGCAGGCCGAGCAGCATAAAGGCCTGGTGGCGGGATAATTCGCCGGACGCGAGCGGGCGGGTCTTGGTTCTGGCGACTTGCCGATCAAACGTTTGATCGGCAAGGTCGTTCAGGATGACCCCGGCGCTTCGCATCAGAAACGATCCTGCGACGAAGACGGCCAGGAGGTGGAGCGGCGGAAATCCCTCCGAGGCGAGGACCAGCGCCCACAGCGTTGGGAGCAGTAAGAGATAGGTCCCGCTTTGATTATGCAGACGGACCAGCCGCGCGAGTGCGGACCAGGGCACACCGGATGGATTTGAAGACGCTGGCCACGAACTCGTTGCCATGGGCAGACGTTATCCGCTCGGGGAGAGACTTGTCAATTTCTCTCGTGGGGGTGGCACCTGGCGATTGTCCTCGTGGTCTGATTTCGGTATAACCAATGGGGCAAAGGAGTCTATTCCTGTGAAGCGTTCCAGTTCGACGAGAGGCTCGGTTTCCGCCATCGGCATGGTGGCGGTGCTGGCGCTGCTCTGTGCCGGCTGCGGCGGGGCCAAGCGAAGCCAGATAGGGCCTGAACCCATCGCCGGCACGATTCCGTTGACACCCGCGCTCTGGCTTTCACCGAGTGCCACCACCGCCGGGTTGTCCTACCGTAATGCCTGCGGCAAGTCGGCAACGGTTCCTGTAGCGGACCCCCTTGAGGCTGCCCTGTCCAAAAAACTTGGCCGCGTCTTCACCGGTGTCCTTCCCCAGCAGGGGACGGAACAGATACCCGCGTCCGACAGCCTCATCGAGGTCGGATTGGGGCAAAAGAAGATTGATCTCGAGATTCCTGGCCAGGTCAAGGGCACGTATCCTGCCACCGTCACGCTGGGGATGGAGTTGGTCGTCTTGGCCCAGGACGGTACATTTCTTTTTAACGAAAAACGACAAGGAACCAGCCATGGCCAAGTGGAAGTCTCGGGCCATTCGTGCGATGTGCAGGGGTTGGAGCCGATCGTGCAGGAGGCCATTGATGCAGTGGTTGACGATGTAGTGAGGCACGTAGCAGCATCGTCCAGAATTCGGGAGTATGCCGCCTACCCAAAGGCGCTTCCTCCGACAGCCGCAACTCCGACGCAAGCCGACGGTGGAGTATCCCCCCTTGCGCAGGCCGGTATGTTACCGGAGGGCTCAACTGTACCGACCACCGGCCAATTGGTCCTCCAGGGAACAGTCCCGCAGGCCACCGCGCTGTCTTTTCATGCCATTGTTCGGGATGAAAACCAAGACCACTTGCTCCAGCAGGATGAGACCCTCACGATCGAAGTGGAGGTGAAGAACGAGGGGCAGGTTGAAGCCAACGGAGTGGAGGTCCTGGTCGGGGGCGCATTGATGGAACACTTCCCGCCAACGGTGGCCATCGGCACCGTGAAGGCCGGGGAAGTCAAGCGGGTATCGATCACCCATCGGGTGACGCAACTGAAAGCCGAGGCGCAAGGCGAGGTGGTGTTGAGCCTGCGGAGCGCGACGGCGCTGCTGGCGCTTCCGCCGCTCAAGAGGTTCACACTGAAAATCAAGCCGGATACAGCCGAGCACGACTCGGTGCCGCCCGATGTCGACCACGTGCCGAAGGCTCTTGTCGCGGCCAAGCAGGCGAAGAGCATTGTCATCGCGATCGGGGTGGGAAAGTTTCGCGACGCGCGCGTGCCGGCGGTCAAATACGCCGAGCGTGATGCGGAAGTGATGTCCGGATATTTGCGCGCCATCGGAGGGGTCCCCCCGGAGAGGACCCGTCTCTTACTCGATCAGAATGCGTTGAGGGAAGATCTTGCAGAAACATTCGAGGAATGGCTGCCGAAACGGGTGGATGCCGACACCGTCGTGTATGTGTATTTCTCGGGCCGTGCGTTGGTCGATGGCAAGAGCGGGGCGGTGTCGCTGGTGCCGTTCGATGGGACGACGGCGTCGGTCAAGCGGCTCTATCCAGTCCGTCGCATGCAGGAAGTCTTATCCAAACTTCCGATTCAACGGGCCATCATGATCTTCGAAGTCTCGCTGGACCCGACGCCCGGCTCGAACCCAGCTTCGACGCCACAGGCCGATTGGGAAGACGGACGGGATGAAGGGAAAAACGAGGTGATGTGGATGGTGGGCAACAAGGCCCTCCAAGAGGCGCATGTCTATGAGCAGGGGAAGCACGGGCTGTTTACCTATCATCTCCTGCGGGGCTTGCAGGGGTTGGCCGATATCGACCGTGATGGGACGGTCGTCGCCGGTGAACTCTGCACCTACGCACGCGGAGAAGTCAGTCGAGCGGCCAGGCAGCAATTCGGCAATGCGCAGCAGCCACTCTGTTCGCCGCCGCCAGGCCAGGGCGCGGTCGTCAGGATTCATCCCATGGCCAGAGGGGA
>DASUMN010000121.1:0-2753 GCA_036277675.1 Nitrospira sp.
TCTGCACCACATCTTCCATCATGTTGGTAATCAAGTATGCGGTTTCCTTGGAGATGACCTCCTGGGCTTGCGGCTCCGCAAGCTCCAGCACCTGGCCCGTGTTGTCCTTGACGGAAAAAATGGCGTAGGGCTCGGCCCGGCTCCCTTGATTCAAGAATACGCTGTAGGCCGACGTCAGTTCCATCAGCCCGACGGAGGACGATCCCAGCCCCAGCGAGAGATCGGCGGCGAGGGGACTGGTGACCCCGATCTGTCTTGCAAAATCAATCACGTTCTTGATGCCGACCTTGTCAAGGAGACGGACAGTGGCCAAATTGTGGGAATGAGCCAACGCATCGCGGAGACTCACCATGCCATGAAACTTCTTCCCATAATTCTCCGGCTTCCACGTTTTCTCTTCCTCGACCTGCTCATAGACCACCGGCGCATCCAGCACCACCGACGCGGGACTCATGCCTTGATTCACCGCGGTCGCATAAATGATCGGTTTAAACGCTGATCCCGGTTGGCGACGGGCTTGCACCGCCCGGTTATACTCGCTGCGTCCGAAGTCGTAACCTCCCACCATGGCCCTGATCGCACCTTTGCCCGGATCAACGGCAATCAACCCTCCCTCGACCAGCGGGGTCTGTTCCAGTCGTACGTACACCGTGTCCTTTTCGACCTTCTTGACTCTGACTTCGATCACATCGCCCGGCTTGAGGATCTGCTTCAGATTGGGATTGACGACGGTGTCCTTCGCCGGGTCAGACCCGGTGAGGCGTTTCTTCGCCCAGGCCATTTCGTCAAAAAACAGCTTCGCCGGATGACTGCCGATCTGCACCAGATAGAAGTCTTTGCCGACTTTGGTGACCACCGCTTCCCGGTAGTCGCCGACCGCGACGGGTTGATCGGTCGTTGCAACCGGAAGAGTTCCCGACGCGAGGGAGGCCGGATCCACGGTTCGCAAGGGACCGCGCCACCCTTGCCGCTTGTCCAACTCGCGGAGACCGTCGGCGAAGGCTGCTTCGGCGGCACGCTGCATCTCAAGATTGAGCGTGGTCATGACTCTGAGCCCGCCTTTGTAGACCATCGCCTCGCCGTACTTGGCGATGAGCTGCTGCCGAACATATTCCACGAAGTAGGGCGCTATCTGCTCGCTGCCCGGCCGACGGAAGCTCAGCGGTTCGGCGGCAGCCTGCTCACGCTCCGCCGCAGTGAGAAATCCTGCCTCCTCCATACGCGCCAGCACGTGCTCCTGTCGTTTCTTGGCTCGCTCATAATTCTTAAACGGCGAGAAGTGGTTCGGAGATTTCGGGAGTCCGGCGAGGAAAGCCGCTTCTGCGACCGTCAGACCGGACAAGTCCTTCCCGAAATAGGATTGCGCAGCCGAGGCCACGCCGTACGCGCCTTGTCCGAAATAGATCTGGTTCAAGTACGTTTCAAGAATCTGTTCCTTCGAGGACACCAGCTCCATCTTATACGCCACCACCAGCTCTCGGACCTTGCGATCGAAGGTGCGCTCTGACGACAGGAACAGGGAGCGCGCCAACTGCTGCGTGATCGTGCTGGCGCCCTCGACTTTCCCCCCGCGGCGCAGATTGGTCCAGGCTGCGCGGAGAATCCCGATGTAGTCGAGGCCGGGATGTTCGAAGAATCTCACGTCTTCAACGGCGATCACGGCGCGCCGGAAGTGCTCGGGAATCTGCGCCAGAGGCGTCAGGATCCGGCGCTCGATAAAAAACTGACCGATGAGCTGCCTGTCGCTCGAGTACACCTGCGTCACGAGACTGGGTTGGTAATTCTGCAGCTGATTGAGGTCGGGCAATTCCTGCGAGTACGCCCAGAGTAATCCCCCGACCGCGAGAACCCCGAGAAAGCCAAGAGCCGCCACGACGATGAGCGTGATCTGCCACCAGCGCCAGGGACGCCGAGGCGGCGATTGACGTGGCATATCAGACAGTTGGACTGGTCGATCGATCGTTGTCATGGGATTCACGCGCCCGCAGAGGGCTGATTCTATATTAGAGAGGATGCTTGTTCACCATACCGTGGAGGGTGTCAAAACTCAAGCAACTTGCCGTCACGAGATTACGCTGTAGGACGGCTTGTACCGACTCGCGTACTTCAGGTATACTGTCAAATCGACGCCCGATAGTCGGGGCGTCTTTTTTTTCGCCACGAGAAGAGCAGGAACCATGTCGCCACTACGCCCCCCTCAAGACCGCCGGAACGATATCCGGAACATCGCCATTATCGCTCACGTCGACCACGGCAAGACCACGCTGGTCGATGCCGTGCTTCGACAAACCCATGTGCATCGCAAGATCGACGACATGGGTGAACGCATCATGGATTCGATGGACCAGGAGCGCGAGCGCGGGATCACGATTCGAGCCAAGAACGCCAGCGTGATCTACAACGGCGTGAAGATCAATATCGTCGACACGCCCGGCCATGCCGACTTCGGCGGCGAAGTCGAGCGCACGCTCCGGATGGTGGACGGCGTCTTGATCCTGATCGACGCCAAAGAGGGGCCCATGCCCCAAACGACCTTCGTGTTGCGGAAGGCCCTGGCGCTGGGCCACAAGGCCATCGTCGTGATCAATAAGATCGATCGCCCCGACGCCGTGATCGACGACGTGGTCAATCGCACATTCGACTTGTTCGTGCATTTGGGCGCGACCGACGAACAGCTTGACTTCCCCATCGTGTACGCCTCCGCCATCAAGGGACAAGCCACACTCGACGTGAACAAACCGGGAACGGACATT
>DASUMN010000122.1:0-6869 GCA_036277675.1 Nitrospira sp.
ACAACCAGGTAGCGCAGCAGCTGCGTCGGAAGGATGTCCAGGGGCATGATATCCTCGAAGTTGCCGAAGGGCACCATGGCCCGCAGACTTCCGTTCAGTCCGGTGGTCAGCCCAAACTCTTCCCGGCGGTAACGGAAGAGACTCGACAACATGACGTTGCTCTGGGAGAATGTTTTCCGCCCGGGCGTGAACCAGCCCATGAACGTTCGTTCTACCCCTTCCTGAATCACACAGATCTGTAAATGATGACGCCCCAGATAGGACGACCAGCCGGCTGCGTGACGTCCCGACAAGATTGAGCCGGAGATGACACGGCTCTCACCGGCCTGAAGCTCACCCTCGATCAACTCCTCGATGCAGGCGCCGAGCCTGGTCTGCAACAGGCGTGGCTGTTTCACGTGAGGCCCGCCTAGCGCGACGATGCGTCCCGTCGATAACCGGCCGCTGGTAAACAGCTTGCCGATCGCAATCACCTCTTGGTAGTTGAGGTGCCAGACCACCTTGTTGACATCGACCGGTTCGAGAAAATGAATGTGCGTCCCTGGCAGACCGGCTGGGTGTGGGCCGTCGAAACTCGCCTGGCGCATGTGACCGATACCCTGTGGCAACGGCAGTTCGGCTGTGGGTGACTTGCACACCCACAGCGGCATGGTGCCAAGGCGGGAAAGCACCGTCAGGCCATGGCCGAACGACTCAGCCTCGGCGGTAATAATTGGAACAGGGTCGGCGGCCAGCGGGTTGCTGTCCATCGCCGTCACGAAGATAGCAGCCGGACGAGTGGTCGGGTCGGCGATCTTGCTATAGGGACGCGCGCGTAAGGCCACCCACAGACCCGATGCCACAAGATTGTCCACCACCTGCGTGTCGGTCAAGCTGGCCAGTTGGTCGACCGGGTAGGATGCAAATGTCTCCTCGTCTTCGGTGTCGTCAAGCCGAATGACGACTGACTGGAGCAGGCGTTGCGCCCCACGATGGATCGCACGCACCGTGCCGGCGCCCGGGGCCGTGATGCGTACGCCGGGTAACTTCTTGTGCTCGAACAGCGCTTGGCCGAGCTTCACCTTGTCCCCTTCGGCGACCAGCATGGCGGGTTTGAGATCGACATGATCCACGCCGAACACGCCAACGTGGCGGACAGGGTTGGCGACGTGGACACGCTGTTCCGGTTTCCCGCTGATCGGCAAATCCAGTCCTTTTTTTATTCTGATAATCATGGATGTTGCGATGACGATCACACAGCCGTGATGGGCCAACCCGCTATGGTCAAGAGGTGATGGATTGTTTCCGCTGCTGTATACGCGGTTCCCTCTTGTCGATCATGAGCGCCGCTTTATAAAGCGGCCTAACCCATAGGGTCAAAATGCCGTAGTACAACTGTTTGGACATCTCGCTGTCAAGCCTTCGGTGCGGTCGCCTGATTCCCGCGTTGCCACCCCCTATAGTTCAGGCACCACTCCGATCGACGCTCCTCCCACCGGTCACAATAATGATGTTTTTCAAGCAGATAGATTCCAGCGGCTATCCGAACCTGGACGGACCGCGAATACCCAGCTCCTCAACCAGAGCGTAATTATTCCAGGGCGTATGAAAAGCGCGTCAGGCTTGGCCTGGCTTCTGTTCGGTTCGAGTCGAATGCCTCAGCAGAGCCGATAACTCCTCTGTCAGGTCGATGCCGACCGGGCACCAGGTGATGCACCGGCCGCAGCCGACGCAGCCGGACGTTCCGAATTGATCCATCCACGATGCGAGCTTGTGCGTCAGCCACATGCGGTACCGGTCTTTAATGGTGGGGCGGATGTTCTTGCCGTGAATGTAGCCATGCTCCTGCGTGAAACAGGAATCCCACAATCTGGCGTGCTCGGTCTGCTGCCCAGTGAGATCGGGGGTCTCCTCGACCATATGGCAGAAGCAGGTCGGGCAGACCATCGTGCAATTCGTGCAGGCCAGACAGCGTGCCGCCACGTTGTCCCAGCGCGGATGTTCATGGGCGTCATACAGGGCTTGCGGCAAGCGTGCGTGGTCCAGTCTGCGGACTTGGCTCCGTGCACACGCGTCCACACGCGCCGCTGCGTCACCGATTGCGTTGTGTGACGCTGGAGATAATGACAGCGTAGAAAGAAGATCGGATCCGGCCTCGCTCCCCGGTTCGACCACGAGATGGTCGTCGATCTCGGTCAGAGCGAGATCGAAGCGATTCTTAGCCTGCGGCCCGGTGCCCATGGACGCGCAAAAACAGGTCGGCAACGCCCTGGTGCAATTCACCGCGATGACGAACAGTCCCTCGCGGCGGACCGCGTAGTAGGTGTCCTGATAGGTGCCGTTGAGAAAAATCCGGTCCTGGATGGCCAGACCGGCGAGATCGCAGGCCCGTGATCCAATGACCGCAACCTTGTCTGCTTGTGGAAGCTTCGGATGCGCAGCGAACCCGCCCTGCGTCCGTTCGATCTGGAGCAGCGGCTCACGCGGCGCGAAGGCAAAGGGTTTGAGCGATTGCGGTCCATGCACAACGCCAAAGACCTGGCTCGAGCCGGTCTGTTCAAGCCGATACCGCCCCGGCTCTTGATGATCCCGCCAGCCGATCGGAAGGTCCGACACCTGCCGGATTGTCTCCCACACCACCGCCCCATCACGGACAGTGGGACCGGCAATTCGATACCCCCGTGTATGTAAGGCCTCAAGCAATCGCTGGAAGTCGGCTAACGGAAGGATGCCGCGAACTTCTGGGGCCATGACACGGATCTCCAAGAGACCGGCGACCGTATGGTACGGGCTCTTCCATCCTCATGCAAGGTAAGATCGGAGCAAGTCACTCAGCGTGATGGGGGATAGCGAGATCGAACAGTGGCCCTAGCCGACTGGGCCGGAGCGCCGCTACTCCTTGAAGAGCAGGAAGTACCCGATCGCGACCACGATGGCCTGGACCAGAAAGAGCCAGCGCAAGAGTCCCCACGGCGTGTTCGATTGGGTATCCTTCATGCGCCGACCGAGTCCGGGTTGGGACATGATATAGCTAGCCACCTGCTCTCTCGCGTCCTCTCTACTCAGATTCTGCGCAGCCTGGAGCAGGGTGATCGCTTCGCTCCGTTCGCCGCGCGAAAGGGCGTCCAGCACGTTCTGGGGAAGATCCGGGACTTGGAGAAAATTCGCCATATGGAGACCGAGTGTACCAGAAACACCTGCGTCTCGTCTTGTACCGGACAACGAGGGCGCGGCGCAACTCCATAATGATGAGAGGAACGCAGAGCCGGCGCTGCCCACATTAAACGGGCTAAAACATCGGGTGATGGGGCGCCGACGAAAAGGGGGCGGAACTCGGCGCCTCCCCGGCATTCCCTAAGAACTGCCAACCGCTTTCATCTTTGACCAGGTAGTGCACCTCGCGAAACCAACTGTCGAGTGTCATCCGCTTGCCCGTGCCCTCCTCGGTCCCGTACAACCCGCCGGTGCAGGTGACCTCCGCGCGAAGCTGGGAGCCCTCCTGCGTGACCGTGATATCGGAAAACAGATGGAGGGACTCCAAGGCTTTATAGTGCGTGAATACCTCGCCCCACACCCGACGCACGTCAGGTTCTTTCAGCCCATGATAATTGTACGTTGAGGCATAGAAGGCCATCAGCGCGTCCAGATCCTCTTTCTTCAATGCCGCTTCCGCCTTCCCAAACGACGCCAGCAGCTCCTTCACGGCTGGATGGCCGATCACCCGCTTGTGTCCCTTCACCTCTGTCCCATCTACTTTCAGGACAGTCTCGGGCAACACCTGCACCGCGGCTATTGCTACGACGGGCAAGAATGCCCAGAATAAGGCCGCACCCAGCACAAGGAACGCGGGCAGCTTTCCTTCATGTTCTCGCGTCATGCTGTACCTCATACCACGTACATCACCAGGTATGTGATGCCGGCAGCCAGGATCAGAAATCCAATCAACCAACGGATAAATCGTCGTTGCGCCGTGGCAAGCACCTTATCCATCTTTTTGTTGAGAGCCGGCTGAGAGGCGATATAGGCATCGACCACGTTCCTTGATTCTTTCAAGCCGATGTTCCGCTCCTGGCGGACGACCTGGATGGCCTCGATCACATTGCCTTGCCATAGCGCATCGACGGCCGCCTTGGGAAGATCCGGAGAACGTCGTGATTTATTCGACATGTGCCCCCTGATATCGGTTATAACTGCTGAGCAAAGCGGAGGCAACTCCGGTTATGCCTCTCACGCAGACGACGTGTCGTACGGTTAACCGACTGTCATGCATCGTCTTGAGTTGAAGATTCCGCCGGCTCTCGTCGCCGCTGTGATCGCGGCGGGCATGTGGCTTGTCTCTTACACCCAGCCCACATTCGCCTATGCACCGCTGCGAGTCCTGACTGTGGGGTTGGGACTCGCCGGTTTTGTGATCATCGGGGTGGCGACGCTGTGGTTCTGGATGGAACACACCACCGTGAACCCGATGAAGCCATCCTCCGCCTCAGTCTTGGTAACATCAGGGATCTATGGTCACACGCGCAACCCGATGTATCTGGGCATGTTCTTGATCCTCGTCGCGTGGGCCCTGTATTTGGCGAACGTCCTGACCCTGCTTTTTCTGCCCGCCTTCATCCTCTATATGAATCGTTTCCAAATCCAACCGGAGGAACGAGCGCTGACGGCTCGGTTCGGACGGGAGTACCTTGAGTACATGTCTCAGGTCCATCGGTGGATATGAGGCAGCATGCGGGTGCTGAAACCCGGCATCGTCTACTTTCTCTTGGTCTTCGGGGCGGGATTCGTCCTGGGCACTGTGCGTGTGCTGCTGATCGTGCCGTCTGTCGGCGACAGAGCCGCCGAACTTCTGGAGATGCCGCTGATGCTGCTCGCGACGGTGTTCGCGGCACGATGGATCACCCGGCGTTTCCCTGAACCTCACCATCACACAGCACGATTAGCGATCGGTGGAATTGCACTGGGTTTCATGCTGGCAGGTGAGCTGGCCGTCGGCATCGGACTCCGTGGCCTGACCGCCGCAGACGTCTTTCTGAACCGAGATCCGGTTTCCGGCACGGCCTACTACGTCAGCCTCCTCCTCTTCGCCATTATGCCGTGGATCGTCTCCCGCCGGTAAGTTGTGTAGAAACTGGAAAGTGGCGGGGCAGTGTCTTCCAGAAATAATTCCTGCCCCTACCCTACTCCCACACAACATCTGTCCCAAACTATCTTTTGTTACTTTGTTAGGTGGTAACCGTTGTCAGTCAAAGCCTTCTTAACTGCGTTGACCTGACCAAGTGTGGCTCCATTCTCTCGCGCGAAAGAGACTGCTTCGGCGCGCACATTCCGAAGTGTTGCCTTGTCGGAGCGTGGAGGAAGTTTCCATGTCCGATCCGGACCGGCTTGAAACGAGACGTATAGTTGGTTGCCATCCACGTTACAGCTCATGCGTTGCCGTGCAATAGTACGTCGGGGCAAAGACGGGGGCCTTCTGCTAGACTCCCTCGGCAACGAGGATAGAATTTCTCCGAGTGAGGCTGAATCCTTAGGAATATCGAATACGCGGCGCAGGACATCATCCTCGGTCTCTCCAAACTTCCCGCGCTTAGCAATTTGCGCCCACACCGGGTCGGAAACTTGGATTGTGCGCAGAGGCAGTTTAATCCAATGGCCCACGCATTGGCGTTTGAAGAGTTATGGCAGGAGCTCCAAACAAGCCCCTCGAACAGAGCAATGAAGTCGGTCATGAGGATTGACATATCTCAGAGGATCCATAAGCAGAGGATCACTACTCGTATATCACGGAAAATACTGACGGAACTCCCGCCCATCGCGAGCCGCACAATTAGCGGCCTTATGTATAGAAATGCGGGCGGAGGTCTTGTTCGGCAATGAATCGACTGGCTTGGCGAAAGATGGCGCGCAGTGTGCCAGGGTCTAACTCGGTATGGAGAGGAACCGTTAAAACCTGACGTGATCCCGAGACTTCCCGGACCAACTTGACATGACTGCCTCGCTGGGAGACCGCTGGAAGCCGAAACTTTGGAGAATTGTCAGGACATCGCGGCTCGCGAGTCTACGAAGCTTGGGTATGGAGCGGGTCCAATTCCATCGTCAGCACCAGGGTCGGCTTCTCCCGCAAACCCAATGCCTCCAAGTTTTCCCCGTCCAGATGAAGCGCGGTAGCTGCTTGAAGATGCTTGACGGTTTCATCCAGTGTCCGCCCTTGTGTCACAACGGCAATTTCCAGGCACTCGGCCACGTAACCGGCCTCTTCACCGGGTCGAATCACGGCTTTGATGGTCTGTTGCAAATGGCTCATGTGCCCTCCACTTTCAACTGCCGCCCCTGAGAGTAACCATGTTCCCCCTGCGAGGCAAGGAGCACCACCTCGGTGCACTCTCTTTAGCCAGACACAACGAGGAATGGCAGTAGGCTACGACTGGCCGCCGGTTTCTGTCAACTCAAGGAATCCGAAAATAAAAGCTATCGCAGGGCTGCGGGTATTCCAATCGGTGGGTCAAGCGTTCGTCGTTAGCCGCCGTCGCGCACCGCCTGGAACGATGACAAACTCATAGAGCCGGCATTCGAGATCGCCGTTGAAGAGAGGAATGCGTTTCGACGGGGCGAGACCGATGAGTTTCGGCACACGGGCGTCGCCCGTTAAGACATACACGCGCCATCCGGCAAATCGCCGCTTCAGCCAATCGCCCAGCTTGGGGTACAGCGAAGCCAGTTCGTCGGCTTGGCTCAAGCGCACCCCATAGGGCGGATTGATCACCATGACGCCCTGCTCCGCCGGAGGCTCCAGGTCCAGAATGTCGCTCTGCTTCAACCGAACATCGACCACTACTCCTGCCCCTTGAAATGCCCGCTGGGCAATCTTCACCATGGCGGGATCGTGATCCGAC
>DASUMN010000123.1:0-4787 GCA_036277675.1 Nitrospira sp.
GATCGTGTGCGCAGGGTCCGACCCCCATCCGAGCGGACAGGGCACGTGGATATGGAGATAGCGTGCGCCGTTCATACTCATGGCTGTGGAGACCTTTGCCTCCAGATCATGGAGATCCGCAACCGAGGCCGTCGCGACGTAGGGAATGCCGTGCGCCATGGCGATGCGAGGAACGTTTTTCCCGGACCCCGCGAGATTGCCCGGAGCTTCGCCGACCGCCTGCGTCGTGTTCGTCCGCGCGAATGGGGGGGTAGACCCCGATCGTTGAACGCCGGTGTTCATGTAGGCTTCGTTGTCGTAACAAAGATAGAGCACGTCATCGTTCCGCTCGAACATCCCGGAGAGGCATCCGAAGCCGATATCCACTGTCGCCCCATCGCCTCCCTGAGCGACGACTTTGACGTCGTCACGGCCCTTCGCGCGCAAGGCGGCCGCCACACCGCTCGCAACCGCCGGGGCATTGCCGAATAGCGAATGCATCCAGGGAATCTGCCAGGCACTTTCAGGGTAGGGGCTGGAAAAAACCTCGAGACATCCTGTCGCGTTGACGGCGATCAACCGGTTCTTCGATGCCCGCATCGCGGCATCGATGGCATAGCGGGCTCCCAACGCCTCGCCACATCCCTGGCAGGCGCGATGGCCGGAGTTCAGAGAATTGGTCCGATCCATTCGCGATTGCACGGTGCGGGCGTCTTCGTCGAGCAAACGGTTTCCCGCCGTGTACGTTCCGGTCTGATAAAACTTAATGCGTTGAGTCGTCATCGATTACTCCGTTACACGACCTTCGTTCCGATCGCGTTCACCGCACGAATCACTTGCTCTGCGAGCGGGCCCGCTCGCCGCTGTTCACGCCGTCTGGCAAGTTCTTCGTCGACCACCCGCAGGTTCAGATCCAGGAAGTGCGGTTCGCTCAGCCGCTCGGCCCGGGCATCACGCACCATCTGCTTCAGTGACTCGGTGGAGATCGACCGTCCTCCCAACCCCGCAATCACCGTGTGGACCGGAATGTGCAAACCGTTCAGGGCCATCCGCACATCAGCAGACACGATACCCCCGATCCCCACTGCCAGATCCTTTTCGACCACGATCACGCGCGAGCAGCCTTCCAGCACCGTGCGTATCTGCAGCGACGGGAATGGCCTGTAGCACCCAATCTTCAGGCACCCTACCGCGATCTCTTCGTTGCGCAACTCATCGACGGCATCTTGAATCGTCCCGATCACGGATCCAAGTGCGATGACAGCCGTGTCGGCGTCGGTCATTCGATAGGCCGTGCAGAGACCGCCGGATTGGCGATGGAACTGCCGTTCGAAGGAGTCGGCGATGTCCGGCAATAGGTCCAGCGCCCGAAGATGTTGTTGATGCGCCAGATACTTCACCTCGGTGAAGGCTTCGGGTCCCACCATCGCGCCGATCGAAATCGGATCCTTTGGATCCAGCAACTGGACAGGTGAGAAGGCGGGCAGAAACGTATCGACCGATGCTTGATCGGGTAGGTCCACCGGTTCATACGCATGGGTCAGGATATACCCATCCATGCAGACCATCACCGGGCAGCTCAGTTCTTCCGCCAGTCGGAAGGCTTGAATGTGGAGATCCGCCGCCTCTTGATTTGTTTCCGCATAGAGCTGAATCCATCCCGCATCCCGCAAGGCCATGCTGTCGGAATGGTCGTTCCAGATGTTGATCGGCGCGCCGACCGCGCGGTTGGCGATCGTCATCACGATCGGCAATCCGAGTCCGGCTGCGTTGTATACTGCCTCCGCCATGAAGAGGAGTCCTTGGCTCGTCGTCGCGGTGTAGGTCCGTGCACCGGCCGCCGACGCGCCGATCAGGACGCTGAGCGCTCCGAATTCGGACTCCACATTCAGGTATTGGCAACGGCCGACCTCTCCCTGTTTGACCATGCGCGACAGTCGCTCGACGATATGCGTCTGCGGTGAGATGGGATAGGCCGCAATGACCTCCGGTCGGCACAAGACGATGGCCTCGGCAACGGCCTGCGAGCCTTCAAGTTGCGCGCGCATGGTGCACCCCGCTCCCTTCTCGAGCCATACTCGAAATGACCTGGTCGTAGCCGTCCTTCGCTGCTGCGGCGTTGGCCTCACCCAGAGCCCCGGAAAACTTCTGGCGCATCGCAGACTGGACCGATTCCAGCGCAATCACCCCCGTCATCCCGGCAAACGCCCCCAGCAATGGAGTGTTTGCGATTGGGCGTCTCAGATGTTTCACCCCGATGTCCGAGGCAGGTACGACGCACACATGATCGGGCGGCATCGACTTCAGAAAGTCTCCGATCCCCAATTCGGCCAAGGAGAAGGTCGAATTGATGAGCACATATCCGCCCGGCGATAGTCCGGAGAAGATCTCAACCTGGTGAAGCAAGGTGGGATCCTGCACGATCAGTACGTCCGGACGCGTCACGGCCTCACGTGTACGGATCAGTTGTGTAGCGATCCGACAGAAGGCCATGACCGGCGCCCCCATTCGCTCTGACCCAAAGCTGGGAAAAGCCTGGGCATACTTGCCATCGACAAACGCGGCCAGCGACAACAGCTCCGCCGCCGTCACCACGCCTTGACCGCCCCGGCCATGAATGCGAACCGCGTACATGAGAAGCAATCCCCCTGACCGCTCGCCTTCTTCAAGGCCGATGAAATCCCCTCCACACAGTCGTCTCGCACGTCTCCACAACACCACGACATCCCCGGATGGCTTCAACACTCACACATCAATGCTGGTGTTGTCCGCCGCTTGTGTCTCCGCCGCCGCTCTGCCCTCCATGACCACCGCCACCCATCATTCCCCCCATACCCCCCATCATTCCACCATGGCCCATCCCTCCACCTGCGGCCCCGTGCTGACCACCACTCATCATCTGCTCATGGACAGCACGATCTTTTTCCCGTTGGTCCGGCGTCAAGAGGGCCATCCCGTCACGTTTGGCCTTCATCGCCGCGAACATGAGCGATCCTTCTGCGTACTTCAGTTGATTGACTTTGGTTTTAATCGCAGTGAGATCCGCCTTCTCGTCTTCCAGAAGCGCATGCAACTCCAGTTTCGCAATCTTCCCGTCGGCTTCCAAGCGGGCCTCCGTTCGCTTGAAGTCCAGTTGCATGGCCTTAAGCTTGCCGATTTGCTCCTCCGTTAGGCCGATCTCCTTGGCATGTTTCAGCAAATGCTTGAGGTACTGCGCGCTATGGTCGTCCTGTTTCTCCTGATCGTGGCCGCCATGCCCCATCATCCCACGCATCCCATGGCCTTCGTCGGCAAGGACGGGAACCACCGTCATCGCAACAATCAAGGCCGCTCCCCCAAGTTCAGCGGCCCACGGCTGTCCAAACTTCCTCATAACCGGCACCTCCAGCGTTAGACCAATGCCCTATGGTTCCTTTGTATGACCTGCTCGAGAACTAGAATAACGTCACACTCTCATTGAGACGCAACCTCTGCGACCTTCCTCAGCTAGTATCCGTTGTCTCTGTCCCACATTCTCCTTACTTCACTTTCTTTCTCGCCCTACTGTCCATGACGACACTCACACAATGGAGGATGGCCACCTCGTCGATCATGTTGAGCCGTCACAATCTATAGACCCGGTGACAGGAAACACAGACCCCGATGGTCCGCTCAAGCTGCGGCAGGATCGTCCTGAGATCCTTCGAAGGAATCACCTTGGCCAAATCCTCAGCCGCCTGGTGGTGGGCCATCGCGAGATCGTGATATTTCGGTGGAAACGTTGCACCGGCTTCTTGTTTCATCGCTTGATGATGCTTGGAAAATCCCAGTTCCACACGAGCGACTGTGGCGGCCCGATCAAAATCCTGCCGTCCCAAGGCAGCCACAATATCCCGAATCGACTCCAGATGCTCCCGCATGGTGAGCTTCAAACCTGCCTCAGCCACCAGACTAAGTCCTAAGACCACGCGTTTATCCTGGTGACTTTCGGCTGTCATATCCTCCGTGATCGTTGGGTGCTCATGTTCATGCTGTGCCTCCCCCGCAGCAGTCAGGCCCAGTAGCATCGCCAATCCGACCGACAGGATCGCAATACGATTCATCTCGGCTCCATCACCTTTGCATAACGTCGTACGCACGAAAGGCCACAGCGGCCCGTAGCCCTTGCTCACAATATGGTTCACCTTGAGTACTGCCGATACGCCGCAGGAATTGAGAGCAGGACCCCGCCCAGCACATCGTTGAGATTACAGTCACGCTTCTCGCTACGTGAGTCGGCGTTATGAAAGTTCTCACAGCTTGGTGAAACGGCATGGTCTGCGTAGACGACTTGGAACTATCGAGAGCCACCCTCCCTGACAAAGCCTCAGTCTCGGTCTCGCTGTGCACGAGCAGCCTGTACGACCGACCGGGAGCCCGTGTCATCACCCGGCCTGATCCTCAATGGATACTCCGAGCCCGATCCAGGCTCTCAAGAGATCATGCCGTGTGATCGAATAAGAGACCTTGCCGTTTCTTTTCACCGGCAGACTCAAGAGCCGCTTCTCTTCCATGATCTTCACGGCCTCATCAAGGCTCGTCTCATCGGTCACCGCGATCCGATCCTTGGCCATCACATCCTCCGCCGCCAGACGATTCAGATCCTTTCCCGCCTCCAATGCGCGGAGAATATCGAACTCGCTGATGAAACCGACGAAGTCACCCGCTTCGTCAACGACCGGCGCACCCGGTATGTGGGTCGTGAGCAGCTCTACCGCAATGCCCATCGCATTCTGATCACGACGAAAGACGAGACTATTCGTCGCACGTACTTGGCCGACCGTCTTGAA
>DASUMN010000124.1:0-13763 GCA_036277675.1 Nitrospira sp.
TCAATCTTGTGGGATGTGTGTTGGTGGGATTTTTAGCGGAACTCGCCGACCATCGAGGCGTCATCTCGGGGGAAACCAGGGCCTTTCTGATCGTCGGTCTCTTGGGCGGGTTTACCACATTTTCAGCGTTCGGTAACGAAACCATGAACCTTCTGCGCGACGGAGAGCTGTGGTTGGCCGGTGGCAATGTCGTGGGCCATGTATTTCTGAGTCTTGTGGCCGTATGGCTCGGCTACTCTTCCGCCTATCTTCTCTGGAAATGACCGATGCGCGTTGAACAAGGCTGTTTGCTGAGAATCTATATTGGAGAAGGGGACAAACACGCCGGACGGCCGCTCTATGAATGGATCATCGCTCAAGCCCACGCGCGGCAGTTATCCGGCGCCACCGTCTACCGAGGGCTCATGGGATTCGGACCTCATACACGCGTCATTCACACCTTCAAGATCGAACGGTTGGCTGAAGATCTTCCCATCACCATCGAAATCGTCGACTCGCGCAGCAAAGTAGACGAGTTTCTCACCTTCATTGAGCAGCAGGTTCGCTCAGGCTTGGTCATCACCCTGCAGGAGACTGAGATTCGCCATCTTCAGGGTCACCCCGAACAGTAGCAACCAAACACCTCCCGACCGTCCTCAGCAAAGTCGAGCAGGAGCATCTCCCGCTCGACTTCGCCTGATGCTCCACACAAGACCGTCCACTCGACACCATTCCTGAACATGTGCTATCAAAACGGGGCCCGTCACACATGAAGAAAGGACCGTTCATGCGACCCACTGTTTTCTATTTGGCGACCCTGCTGTGCCTCGGAACGACTGCGGCATTGGCTGGAGCGCCAGAGCCGACAACCGATGAGCAAAAAATATTTTATTCCATGGGATTAACCATCAGCCGGTCCATCGAGTCGTTTGGCCTGAACGAATCTGATCTCGAACTTGTGAAGTCCGGTATCAGTGATGGGGTCCTCAAAAAGCCCCCCAAGGTGGACCTCCAGACGTACGGCCCGAAGATTCAAGAACTGCAACAGGCCCGTGCCTCGGTCGTCGCAGAAGGGGAAAAGAAGCTGGGGGCCGCATTCCTCGCAAAAGCTGCGTCAGAACCCGGCGCCAAGAAAACCGAGTCCGGTGCGCTCATTATGACGATCAAGGAAGGAAAAGGCGCGTCTCCGAAGCGCGCGGATATGGTGAAGGTGCACTATAACGGTACCCTGATCGACGGGACCGTATTCGATAGCACCCTCAAGCAGAAAGAGCCGACCGCTCTCATGGTGAGTGAAATGAGCAAGTGCTGGACAGAGGGGATACTGCAGATGAAAGCCGGCGGCAAGAGCCGATTAATCTGCCCGTCGAGTCTAGCCTATCGAGACAAAGGACTGGCGCCTCTGATCAAGCCGGGCGCAACATTAGTCTTCGACATCGATCTCGTTGAGGTCGTGGCCAAACAATCCACCCCGAGCAGCGTCCAGAAGGTCGAGTGAATCGGGCTTGGGAACCTTGAGCGCACTCATCGTCCACTTGTCGATCTAGAAATCTTGGGTGTCCCCGTCTTCACATCGGCATTTTGGGCCCTATGCAAGAGCGCGTGGTCCATGAGGACGAGCGCCAGCATGGCTTCAGCGATCGGTGTGGCGCGGATGCCGACGCAGGGATCGTGGCGGCCATTGGTTTCGACCATGACCGGCTTGCCCTGCTTGTCGATCGATTTGCGCGGGATACGAATGCTCGACGTAGGCTTGATGCCGATGGTCACGACGATGTCTTGCCCGGTCGAGATGCCGCCGAGAATGCCACCCGCATTGTTGGAGAGAAAGCCTTCGGGCGCCAGTTCGTCACCATGTTCGGACCCACGTTGAGTTACCGACGCGAAGCCCGATCCGATTTCAACCGCCTTCACGGCGTTGATGCTCATCATGGCGCCGGCCAAGTCGGCATCGAGCTTCGCATAGACCGGTGCACCCCACCCAACCGGTACATGCTCAGCGATCGTCGTGATTTTGGCGCCGACCGAATCACCGGCCTTTCGTAGCTCATCCATGAATGATTCCAGCTTGGGAACGGCATCGGGATCGGCAGAGAAAAATGGGTTCTGTCCTACAGCATCCCAACTTCTGAATGGCAACTCATGCGGCCCAAGTTGGCTCACATAGCCTCGAATCAAGACCCCATGTTGTTCGGCCAACCACTTTCTCGCAATCGCCGCTGCCGCCACACGCACGGCGGTCTCTCGCGCCGACGCACGTCCCCCGCCGCGGTGATCGCGAATGCCATACTTCTGCCAATAGGTGTAGTCGGCGTGACCGGGTCGGAACGTATCGATCAAATTGCCATAATCTCGGCTGCGTTGATCTTCGTTGCGGATCAGTAGCCCAATTGGTGTCCCGGTCGTCTTCCCCTCGAAGACGCCCGAGAGGATTTCAACCGTGTCCGACTCCTGCCGTTGCGTGACGTGGCGGGACGTGCCGGGCTTGCGCCGGTCTAAATCTTTCTGGATATCTTCAGCGGAAAGGGCCACCCCCGGTGGGCACCCATCGACGACGCAGCCGATGGCCGGCCCGTGGCTTTCGCCAAACGAGGTGACGGTGAAGACTCTACCGAACGTATTCCCGGCCATACGAACAGGAGCTCCCTACTCCACCAAGTCGAGCTTGATGCGCAGTTCCTTGAGTTGATCGGCGCTGACGTTCGACGGCGCGTCGGTCAGCGGGCATTGCGCGCGCTGTGTCTTCGGAAACGCGATGACGTCCCGGATCGAATCGGCGCCACCCAACAACATCACGAGCCGGTCCAGACCGAATGCGATACCGCCGTGCGGCGGCGCCCCGTAGTCCAGCGCCTCCAATAAAAAGCCGAACTTCGCCTGGGCCTGTTCCTTGTTGATGCCAAGCAAGTCCAGAATCTTGAGCTGAATCTCGCTCCGGTGGTTGCGTATGCTGCCCCCGCCGACTTCGCTGCCGTTCAGCACCATATCGTAGGCCTTCGCCCGCACTTTGAGCGGCTCAGAGCCCAACAGCGCCAGATCCTCGTCCATCGGCGCGGCAAAGGGATTGTGCATAAACACATACCGTTTCTCTTCCGGCGAGTAGTCGAGCAACGGGAACTCCGTCACCCACAACGGCTTCCACACAGTCTTGTCAATCAGGTTCAGCTCCTCGCCAAGCAACAGTCTGATACGTCCCAACACGTCATGGACGATAGTCGGCTTGTCCGCGCCGAAGAGCACGAGATCTCCAGGCTTCGCGTCCGGCAACGCATTCCCAAACGCTTTCGCATCGAGAAATTTGGCGACGACTGATTCCAACTGGCCTTCAGCCGTGATCTTGAGCCAAGCCAAGCCTTTCGCACCGAAGCTCTTGGCGGTTTCACCCAAAGCATCGATCCGTGTCCGCGACAGCGCCGCGCCGCCTTTGACGATCAACGCCTTGACGATCCCGCCCTTTGCCGACGCGTCTTTGAAGACTTTGAAGTCGCTCGCCGCGCCGAACGCCGTCACATCGTAGAGCCGCATATCGAAGCGCAGATCGGGCTTGTCCGACCCATAACGTCCTATGGCCTCGGCATAGGTCATCCGCGGGAACGGCGTCGGCAGCTGCACGCCGCCGGCTTCCTTGAAAAGCGTGACGATCATCCGCTCCATCAGCGCCATCACGTGGTCGCGATCGACAAACGACAATTCGAGATCGATTTGCGTGAACTCCGGTTGCCGGTCATTGCGCAGATCTTCGTCGCGAAAACAGCGGGCGATTTGATAGTACCGGTCGACGCCGCTCACCATCAGCACCTGTTTGAACAGCTGCGGGGATTGCGGCAAGGCGAAAAATTGGCCGGCGTTCACGCGGCTGGGCACCAAGTAATCCCGCGCGCCTTCGGGCGTGCTCTTGGTCAACACCGGCGTGTCGACTTCGAGAAAGCCTTCGGCATTGAGAAAACTACGGGCCGCTTGCGAAATCGCGTGCCGCATGCCCAACAACCGCTGCATCTTGGGCCGCCGCAAATCGAGATAGCGGTATTTCAGACGAACGGCCTCGGTCACTTCGGCCTCATCTTCGATCACAAAGGGCGGCGTCTTGGCTTCGTTTAAGATTTCCACCGCGTCCACAAACACTTCGATCTCGCCGGTCGGCAAGTTGGGGTTTCTGGACTCATCCGGGCGGGCCATGACCTGTCCGGCAATCGACACGACACACTCGCTCCGCAACGTGTGAGCGGCCTTGTGGACGGCGGCATTGCGTTCGGCGTTGAACACCACCTGTGTCAGGCCGGTCCGATCGCGCAAATCGATGAACATGACGGCGCCATGATCCCGGCGCCGCTGCACCCAGCCGTTCAACACGACCGATTGTCCCACCTGTTGCTTGCTCAACTCACCGCACCGATGCGTCCGCTGTGTCATCGCGATACCACTCTCGCTTTCTTCGAACGGGCCCAGCCTTCGCGCCGAACCGGCTTTCGGCGTCGGGCGGGCGGTTGCTCCCCTCGCTCGACCATTTCGACACGTTCTTCCACCAACTCCCGCAAGGCATTGGCTTCCCGATCGGTCAAAAAACGAAATTCCCCCGGCGCAAGCCGTCCCAGCGCCAACGATCCCATCTTGACCCTGGTCAAGCGAATCACCGGATGGCCGACCGACTCCAGCATCCGCTTCACTTGATGTTTGCGCCCTTCGCGGATCGTGATTTCCAGCCACGAATTGGCCTCCGCCTTGCTGACTTTCTTCACCTGCGCCGGACCGGTCATCCCGTCTTCGAGCTTCACCCCACGCTCCAACTCGCGAATCTCTTCATCCGTCAGCACGCCCTTGACCTTGATCAGATAGGTCTTGGGCACATGATAGCGGGGATGCAACAGCGCTTGCGCGAGATCTCCGTTGTTCGTCAACAGCATCAAGCCTTCACTGTCAAAATCCAGCCGACCGACCGGAAACACCCGGACCGACACCCCGCGAAGAAAATCTTTGACGGTCGGCCGTCCACCCGGATCATCCAGCGTGGACATAACATGCTTCGGCTTATTCAACATGAGATAGACGAACGGCTGCGCGGCGGTCAGATGTTTCCCGTCCACCTTCACATGATCGCACGCGGGGTCGACCTTCGTCCCCAATTCCGTCACGACCTTGCCGTTGACCGTCACCCGCCCGGAAACAATCAGCTGTTCCGCCTTCCGGCGCGACGAGAGTCCCGTCCCGGCAATGAGTTTTTGCAATCTGACTTCCATGTCGTTAATCGTTACACGTAAACCGTTAATCATGGGATCTCGCTTCCCGATTAACGATTCACGAATAACGTCTTACTCCCACTCTATTGTTGACGGCGGCTTGGAGCTGATGTCGTAGACCACCCGATTTACGCCCTTTACTTCGTTGATGATACGGCTGGACATTCGGCCCAAGACCTCGTTGGGAATCTTCGCCCAATCGGCGGTCATGCCGTCCACGCTCGTGACGGCACGAATCGCAAGTACATGCTCGTAGGTCCGCTGATCGCCCATGACACCGACCGTACGGATCGGCAACAGCACCGCAAAGGCTTGCCAGATGTCCCGATAGAGTCCCGCGCCGCGAATTTCTTGATCCACGATCGTTTCCGCCGCGCGCAAAATCGCTAACCGCTCCGGCGTCACCGCACCCAGAACGCGGATCGCGAGGCCTGGACCGGGAAACGGCTGCCGCCAAATGATCTCGTCCGGCAACCCCAATTCTTTCCCTAATACCCGCACTTCGTCTTTAAAGAGCTCCCGCAGCGGCTCGATCAATTTAAGCTTCATGCGCGCGGGCAAGCCGCCGACGTTGTGATGCGTCTTGATCGTCGCCGATGGGCCTTTGAAACTGACGCTCTCGATCACGTCCGGATACAGCGTGCCCTGGACGAGATATTTCACGCCCATCAGCTTCTTGGATTCCACCTCGAAATGTTTGATGAACTGCCGGCCGATGATCTTGCGCTTTCGCTCCGGGTCCGTCACGTTCTTGAGGCCGTCCAGAAATGGCTTCGTGGCGTCGAGGATGCGGAGATTGAGATGCAGTTGCGAGGCGAAGGTCTTCTGCACCTGATCACGTTCACCCGCGCGCAACACGCCGTTATCGACGAAGATGCAAGTCAATTGGTCGCCGATCGCGCGATGCGTGAGCGCCGCCGCGACCGAGGAATCGACTCCGCCGCTCAAGGCGCAGATGACACGATCCTTCCCGGCTTGCTCACGAATCTGCTTCACCGCCGTCTCGACGTATGACTGCATCGTCCAGGTCGGCCTGCAGCCGCAAATCTCATAGACAAAGTTGCGGAGGATCTTCGCCCCTTCAGGCGTATGAGCCACTTCGGGATGGAATTGCAGGCAATAGATCCGCCGCTTGCGGTCATCGCGTTTCATCGCGGCGATCGGCGAATTGTCCGTATGCGCGATGGACCGGAACCCCGGCGGCATCCGCTCGATCCGGTCGCCGTGTGACATCCATACGGTGGTCGTGCCGCCCTGCCCGATCCCTTTAAACAGATCGCCGGCGTCGTCGATCCTGAGATCGGCCCGGCCATATTCCCGATGCGCGGACTTGGCGACTGATCCGCCGGACAGATGCGTCACCAACTGCATGCCGTAGCAGATGCCCAGGATCGGAATGCCTTGATCGAACAGCTCCTTGGCGACGATCGGGGCTTTCTTCTCGTAGACGCTCGACGGCCCGCCTGAGAGCACGATTCCCTGCGGGCGGTAGGCTAAAATCGTGGCCAGCGGAACCGTGCAGGGAAGAATTTGGGAATAGACCTGCGCTTCGCGAATACGGCGGGCGATCAGCTGGGTATACTGTGACCCAAAATCGAGGACTACAACTCTATCGTGCCAAAGTTCCATGTGACGTTAACCGTGCAACGTTATCCGTTAACCGTGGGGAAAATTGCCAGAAGATAGCCGCTCTTGCGATTAACGATTCACGATTAACACCGGATCACTCCCAATCCATCCGGTAGTTCGGGGCTTCCTTCGTGATGATGACGTCGTGCACGTGGCTTTCGCGAAGACCCGCCACCGTTTGCCGGATGAAGGCGGCGTTCTGTTGCAGGTCGGCAATCGTCTTGCAGCCGCAATAGCCCATCCCGGACTTCACCCCGCCGACCAACTGATAGACCACGGCGGCCAACGGACCTTTATACGGCACGCGCCCTTCGATCCCTTCGGGCACCAGCTTCTGGGCCGCCCGGCCTCCTTGTCCGTACCGATCTCCGCCCCCACGTTCCATCGCGCCGATCGAGCCCATCCCGCGATAGACCTTATAGGTTCTCGCTTGATACAAGACGGTTTCTCCCGGCGACTCCTCGGTGCCGGCCAGCAACCCTCCGAGCATGACTGCTGACGCCCCGGCGGCCAGCGCTTTGGTGATGTCTCCCGAAAACTTGATGCCGCCGTCGGCGATCACCGGCACACCGCTGCCGCTCAACACTTTGGCGCAATCGGCGATCGCCGTCAGCTGCGGCATACCGGCCCCGGACACGATCCGTGTTGTGCAGATGGACCCGGGTCCCACTCCGACCTTGACCGCATCGACACCCATCTTGAGCAGATCCTTGGCCGCCTCGGCCGTGCCGATGTTCCCGGCAATCAGCTCGATGTCCGGATGCAGCTTCTTGATCGTCTTCACGGTGTCCAGCACCGCCTGCGAATGACCGTGCGCCGTATCGACGACCACCAGATCTACTCCCGATTTCTTGAGCAAATGCACCCGCTCTTCGGTGTCCGGCCCGACGCCCACCGCCGCCCCGACCCGCAGCCGGCCATGCGCATCCTTGCAGGCATTTGGATACTTGATGCGTTTTTCGATATCCTTGATCGTGATGAGCCCCTTCAGCTCGAACTGTTTGTTCACCACCGGCAGCTTTTCGATGCGATGCTCATGGAGAATTTCCCGCGCTTTCTCCAGGCTGGTGCCTTCCGGAGCCGTGATCAGTTTCTCCCGTTTCATCACCTGGGACACTTTGAGATCCATGCGGTTTTCGAAGCGCAAGTCGCGGTTCGTGAGAATGCCAACGAGCTTGCGCCCCTTGGTCACGGGAATGCCGGAAATCCGGTACTTCGCCATGAGATTGTGCGCGTCGCGGATCGTTTGGTCCGGCGATATCGTCACCGGATCGAGAATCATGCCGCTTTCCGACTTCTTGACTTTATCGACTTCCATGGCCTGGTCGGCCGGCGGCAAGACCCGGTGAATGATACCGATCCCGCCTTCGCGCGCCATGGCAATGGCCAGCCGTGCTTCGGTGACCGTGTCCATCGCCGCGCTGACCAGCGGAATGTTGATGCGGATATTGCGCGACACGAAGGTGCCGGTTTGGACCTCGTTCGGCAACACCTGTGACTTGGCCGGTACGAGCACCACGTCGTCGTAGGTCAACCCTTGTCTCGGCTCTTTGTCCAACATGATGCCTCCCCTTACGACTTGAGACTTTCGGGCAGTCGCGTCAACTCAGCGGCCGCCTCGGCCTCTTCTTGTAACCGCTCACTGCCCTCGTCAGCCGGCATGAATTGCTGCACGCGCGTGTTCCCGCTATCGACGATGAACACGCTGCCTTTCGTATCCACAGTAATCCCATAGGGAAAATTGAACTGGCCGTCGCCGTTCCCGAACCCACCCCATTGCGAAATGAAGTTGCCTTCCCGGTCGAATTTCTCGACGCGGTGGTTGCCGGTATCCGTCACATACACGTCGCCCGCGCCGTCCACGGCGATCCCCCATGGAGAACGGAGCTGTCCCGCCTCCTGCGCGAGCGGACTGCTGGCATGGCCGGCCTCCGCACTACCGCCCCATTTGGTGAGCAGCTGCGGAAGCACGTTGGTGCTGGTGTCGAACTTTTGGATACGGTGATTGCCCATGTCCACCACATAGACCGACCCGTCGCTCTGGTCCACGGCAATGCCGCGCGGAAAATAAAACTGGCCGTCGCCATTCCCGAAACTGCCCCAAGCCATGATGAACTCGCCGCTCATGTCGAACTTCTGCACCCGGAAATTCGCGCTGTCCACCACATAGACAAAGCCGCGCACCCGGTCGATCGCGATCCCCCAGGGCGCATTGAACTGGCCTTCGCCGTTGCCCCGCGATCCGAATTTCATCAGATAGCCGCCCAGCTTGCCGTCGAACTTCTGCACGCGATGATTGTTCGTGTCCACCACCCACACATCGCCCTTGCCGTCGCAGGCGATCCCGGTGGGATTGTGGAAATTCGCGTTCGCGGCGCCGAAGTTGCCCCACAGGATGATGAAGTTACCGGCGGGATCGAACTTCTGAATGCGATTATTGCCGTTGTCCGTGACAAACAACGCCCCCTGCTGATCGATGCACAGGCCGTACATCGGCGCCATGAACTCGCCGCCGTGCAGCAACGAGGCGCCTCGGCCCGGCTTACCCCACTTCGCCACGCAGAGATAGCCGGAGGTATTGACCAGGATCGTGGCACTAGCGGGTGTGGACACGTTGTTGCCGACGTCCTTGAACCAGACATAGATGGTTTTCTGCCCGTCGCTCGGCGACAGGATGAAGGGGACTGTCGCGCCGAACTTCAACGCCGGTGTCACCTCGACCCAGCCTGGCGTACCGGCCATCGGCGTCAATGGGCTCTCCGACACGAAGTAGGCGCCCACGCCCGTATCCACGTCGTTGGCCGAAATCGTGACCACGACCTCCGGCGAGTTCGTCATGAACGCGCCATGGTTGATGACGGCATAGGGGTTTTGCGGCGCCGTGATATCGATGAGCACCGGCATCGCGGTGACTTCCTCCGACAGGCCGCTTTCCGTCTCGTCTTCGAACGAAGCCGTGATCGCGTAAAAATAGGGGGTGTCGTTGGTCAGCCCCGTGTGGGTATAGGGATTGGTCACGCCTTCGATCTTGGTCGCGCCTTGCAGTGTCAGACGTGGCGCCGTACTGAAATAGAGGTTATACGAGATGGCCCCCGGCACATCCATCCAGCTCAGAAACACTTCCGTATCACCGGCCTTCACCGCCACCGACCGGGGCGGCTGCACGCCACCTTCCGCATGGGCCTGAGCCGGCTCTTGCTTGCCGCGATTCTGTTCTTCTTCGGTCGGCATGTACTTGAGCACCCGGCCGTTGCCGCTGTCGACGACAAAGACACAGCCCTGCTTGTCCACCGCAATGCCATAGGGGAAATTCATCTGCGCGTCCGTCTTGCCGCGATTGCCGAAGGCACAGAGGAAGGTGCCGTTGCCGTCAAACTTTTGCACCCGATGATTCCCGCTATCGACCACATAGACGTTGCCCAGCGCGTCGCAGGCGATGCCCCAAGGGGACTTGAACTGTCCCGGCCCGCTGCCCTCGCGCCCCCACTTGGTCAAAAAACTCCCGCGCGGATCAAACTTCTGGATGCGATTGTTGCTTTCATCGGCCACGTAGATGTTCCCGACAAAATCGACCGCCACTCCGCGCGGGAAAAAGAATGCGCCGTCGAAACTGCCGTCGCGGCCCCACTTTAAGAGCGGTTGTCCGTCGGATTGGAACTTCTGAATACGAGCGTTGCTCGTATCGGAGACGTAGACGTTGCCCTCTTGATCCGTGGCCAGCCCCCACGGCACGTCGAACTTGCCCATGTCGGCGCCACGCCACGCGAATCCGAACTTGCCCCAGGCTTTTTGGACGTTCCCTTCCAGATCGAACTTTTGGACACGGTTGTTGCCGCTATCCGCCACGTAGACCACATCGTCTGGCCCGACCGCCAACCCGCGCGGATAGTAAAACTGTCCCTCTTGCGAACCGGGTTCGCTTCCCCATCGGGCTAAAAATTTTCCCGCCTTATCGAACTTTTGAATCGAATGGTTGTCGGTATCCGCCACATAGAGATTGCCGTCTTTGTCCAGCGCGATGCCGGTGGGTGAACTGAACTCTCCATCTCCCACCCCTTCTTGGCCGATGACCATCGCCAACAAATAGGGGGAAGGAATCGCCATGACTTCCTGAGATTCGAGGCTCTCGCCTTTCGGCGTCACGACCGTGACGACATAGTGATAACAGGTGCCGTTGGCGAGATCGTCATGCACGAACGGACTCGTGGCGCCTTCCAAGCAGGTCGCCTTGTCTTTTTTGACACCGATGACGGTCTTGAAATCCTCCGGGCTCGCGATGGGACGGGTCAATTCGGAAAATTTGATCTGGACGCCCTTGGTGGTCTGGAAGTAGAGGTTGTAATACATGGCCTCCGGCACCGGATCCCACGTAATGGTGATGCGCCCATTGCCCGCTTTCGCGTGAACGTTCGCCGGCGCGGACGGCAGCTCGTCCTCCTCCGCGACCGAATCGCCGCCCCCCCACTCACCCTGAATACCTTCCATGGACAGCCGCCCGTGCGTAAACCGGAAGAATTCGTCAAACAGCCAGGCCTTCATCACAGCTGGTGCCTCGTGTTGCTAGAGATGATCGATCGCAAGAAATAATGGATGTTTCAAGGAGTTAGAACCGGATTGTGGAGTCTAGCAAAGCGCCGGAAAGAGAGTCAAGGAACGGCCGGAGGTGCAGGGCTCAAGACGCGCGGCATACATCGCGCATCTCGTCATTCGTACCGGCCCCTCCGCCGCAGTGAGCAACAAGCGAGGGGTACCCGGTTGGTACGTTGAGGCCTTGGGCGATGCGAGACACCGGCGGCGGCCTATTTGACCATCCTGCTAAACCTGCTGGATCGATTCATCGAGGAGAACGGTATCGGAATCGACCAACAGTGGGCAGCCCGCTTTCTCCGGCGCGTCGGACGGACCCGCACTCCGCTCGAACACAACCTGAGTAACCGGGAGAGCGGCCTCTTCGACGATACCATTCGTCGCCAGCTGCTCGCTGTCGTCCATCGGCAACATAGCCTGCTCCGATTCGCCCAGTTCCTTGAATTCCCGAAGCGGCGGCAGTTGCGACAGATCGTTCAGCCCAAAATGTTCGAGAAAATACTTCGTGGTCCCATACATGATCGGGCGGCCCGGCACTTCTTTACGGCCGACAATCCGCACCAACTTGCGTTCCAATAATGTCCGCACCACTCCCGACGTTTCGACTCCGCGGATGTCCTCGATCTCCGATCTCACGATCGGCTGTTTGTAGGCGATGATCGCCAGCGACTCCAGCGCCGAGCGTGAGAGCTTCGCCGTCGATTTCGATTTATCCAATCGCTTGATCCAGCCGGCATATTCCTGTTTCGTCAACAGCCGAAACCCACCGGCGACTTCCGCCAGGCGAAGGCCGCGGCCTTCCTGTTCCAATTCCTCGCCGAGACTCCGAAGTGCCTGCGTCACTTCGGCCTTGGTCACATCGCCGATCACCGCCAGAAGCCGTTGGACCGACAGCGGCTCCGATGACACGAACAGTAACGACTCCACAATGGCCTTTAACTCACGGGCTGCGACCGCCTGTGCCACGGTGTCATCGTGTCCAGAGGATTCGACGGTTTCAACAGAAGCCGGATGGCCATTGGACAGTGAGACGGACGACTCAAGATCCGGTTGGGCCGGCACACCATTCACTTCATCTGTGACTGTGATCATGTTCCTCTCCATTCCACATCAGCCTCGTCGAGTTCGGCAGGGTCGGGCACCAACGAAAACGCCCGCGAGACGAGAATCGGGCCGAACGTCTCCGCCTGAAACACCCGCGCCACCCGCAGCCGGATCAATTCCAGCATCGCCAAGAATGTCACGATCACGATCAACCGATGGCTCGCCGGCTCGAACAGATCGACGAACGACACCGAGTCTTTGCCTTCGAGCAGTTCAAGAATCACGTTCATCCGTTCCCGAACCGTCAGGTTGTCGGGAATAATTTCTATGAGCCGCTTTCCGGGATTGCGATCGAGAATTCCCTGGAGTGCATCGACCAGGTCGAACAAGGAAACATTCTCCAATTGCATCTCCTCGGGATTGACCGGCTCCGGCGCCGCCTGCTCTCGGCTGAACATTTCACGCCACAGCTGTTCCTGCCCATCGAGCTGACGCGCCGCTTCTTTATACGTCTTGTACTCCAGCAAGCGCCGAACAAGTTCCTCCCGGGGGTCAGGCCCATCTTCCTCGTCCTGAACCGCCTCATCCGGGGGCAGGAGCATTTTGGATTTGATTTGGAGCAGCGTCGCCGCCATGACCAAAAAATCTCCGGCGACGTTGAGATTGAGGTTCTTCATCGCCTCGATGTACTCCAAGTACTGGTTGGCGATGAGAGCAATCGGAATATCGTAGATATTGATCTCGTTTTTCTTGATCAGATGCAACAAGAGATCCAGCGGCCCCTCGAAGTTTTCGATGCGAACCTGGTAGGGCAATTCGGTCTGTTCGTAGCCTTCAACCTGAGGATCCATGGCGCTGGTTATACCAACTTATTGGGGTGACCGGCAAGCCGCAATTCTATATGTAGGGGAATGCAGACGGTGCTACTTGCTTTTCAGGATGTAGCCGACGAGCCCAGCGGAGACAAGCAGGAGCATGGCGGTCAGTCCGTACCGTCTAAAGAACGCAGCCAGATCATCCGCCGGTTCTTCCTGAATCACTCGTCTGGTTCGGGTGAGCAGCGGCGGCTGATCGAACCGAGCCCGCGCCAGATCGTCCGGCTTCTTGAAGTCCGCATCAGAAAAATCTACCGGCCCCAAGAACTGGGTACCGGCAAACACCGCGGCTTCTTCAAACACCGAAAATGTAAAGAACGAGTCCCGGCTGAAAATCGCATCGGGAAACCCGGCCTGCTGCATGAATCGGCTCCCGGAAAATCCGGTCCCGGACCCGAACCGTGCCCGTTCAAAT
>DASUMN010000125.1:0-32448 GCA_036277675.1 Nitrospira sp.
TGCCCGTCTCGCGGACGAGGTGGCGGCGGTGGAACGGGCCGGCGCGGATCTGCTGCATGTCGATGTGATGGACGGACATTTCGTGCCGAATCTCACGGTCGGGCCGCCGATCGTGGAGGCCCTCAAGAAGGTGACGAAGCTCCCGCTCGATGTCCATCTCATGATCACCAATGCCGATGCCTTCATCCAGGAGTTCGCCGAGGCGGGCGCGGATTATCTGACCGTTCACGTGGAAGCTTGCCCGCACTTGCATCGCACGGTCCAGTCGATCAAAGAGCGCGGCGTGAAAGCCGGGGTGACGCTCAATCCCGCGACGCCCATCGCGTCGCTGCAAGAAATTCTTCCCGATGTCGATCTCGTGTTGATCATGTCGGTCAATCCCGGATTCGGCGGGCAGAAATTCATTCCGTCGGCGCTCAACAAAGTGGCGGCGGCACGCGCCATGCTGGATCGTATCCACAGCCGAGCCTTGCTGGAAGTCGATGGAGGCATCAAAGCCGAGAACGCCTCGCAGGTTGTGGCCGCCGGCGCGACTGTCTTGGTCGCGGGCTCCGCCATTTTTTCACAACGGGATTATGCGGGCACGATTGCGGCGCTGCGGGCTGCCGGCAGTGCCGCCGCACCGGCGGCGCGGACTTCGGTGGGATAGGCGCTCAGCGTGGACAGATCCGCACTTATCGACGGGCTGCATCCTCTCGAAATCAAGACGCTCACGGCGTTTGGCCCAGGCGGCGGAGTCCTCTCCACGGAACAGCTGGCGGCGGCCACAGGTCTTGAACCCTCGCAGTTGAGTATGGCGGTCGAATGGTTGCTGGCCAAGCAACTCCTTCTCGTCACATCCGAAACAGTCACGCCGCTCGCATCGCTCACGCCGCTGGGGGAAACCTACTTCGAACAGTCTGCGCCGATTGAGCGCATCTTGTCCGCGGCGCGGGACGCCTCGAGTACGGGAAGGCGGCTCACCATCCCCGATTTGCATGCCAAAGAAGGGCTCGATCCGTCCGATGTCAGCAAAGCGGTCGGCCGGCTGAAGAAAGAAGGCGCGTTGCTGATCGTGCAAGGCGGCTGTCTCGAATCCACCGGCAGGCCCAGTTCTTCTGCCGACGCAATGCGCGCGTTGCTGCGGGAGTTGCACGAAGGGCCGCGCGAGGTGAGCGGCTTTTCAGAACTGCACCGCCAGCTCATTCAGGAACATGCCGTGCGGCGGGGAAGCGCGAAGGAGCCGTTTCGCGTCGAAGACCGTGTCGCGCGGTCCTACGGGCTGTCATCGGACGGCGTGGCGGTGGCCGACCAGTTGGCGGCTCAGCCCACGCTCGAAGAAGTCTCGCAGTTGAGCCCGGAGTTGCTGAAGGACGGGAGTTGGCGGACCAAACGGTTCCGGAAATATACCATCAGCCTGCGCGCGCCCCGGATCGGAACGGGCAAGAAACATCCCTACCGCGAATTTCTGGATGCGGTAAAAACCAAACTAGTCAGCATGGGGTTTCAGGAAATGCGGGGTTCGCTCGTCGAAACCGAATTCTGGAACATGGACGCGCTCTTCATGCCGCAGTTCCATCCCGCGCGTGACATCCACGACGTGTATTTCGTGAAACAGCCGACCCATGCCGCGCGGATCGCCGAGCCGTTCTTATCCCGGGTGACTGCCGCGCATGAAAACGGCGGCACGACCGGCTCGACCGGCTGGGGGTACACGTTCAACCGCGAGCGGGCCAAGCGATTGGTGCTGCGCAGCCAGGGGACGGCCGTGTCGTCCCGCACCCTGGCCGCCAATCCATCCGTGCCGGGGAAGTATTTTTCGATCGCGCGCTGTTTCCGCTACGACCAGGTCGATGCGACTCACGCGACGGACTTTTTCCAGGTTGAAGGGATCGTGTTGGGCGAGGACATCAATTTTCGAACGCTGTTGGGCCTGTTGAATCTGTTTGCCAGGGAAGTCGCTCAGGCCAAGGAAGTAAAGTTCGTGCCGGCCTATTTCCCCTTTACTGAGCCGTCGGTCGAGTTGCACGTGCGGCATCCGCGCTTGGGGTGGATGGAACTGGGCGGTGCCGGATTGTTCAGGCCGGAAGTGACCCTGCCGCTCGGCGTGACGGCGCCTGTGATTGCGTGGGGGCTTGGTCTGGACCGCATGGCGATGGTCGCGCTCGGCATCCATGACATCCGCGAGCTATTCACCGATAACTTGGAATTGATTCGGACTACCAGGGGATTGTTCTAAACACCGCCATGCCGACGATTTCCATCTTCAAAGCCGACTTGGAGTCCTTGCTTGACGGTGATCGGAAGAGCCGGGCGATCTCCATTGAAGATCTGGAAAACTGGCTCATGCTGGTGAAAGGCGAGCTGAAAGGCCACAATCCGGACACGGGCGAACTGCGTGTCGAGTTGCAAGATAGTAACCGCCCCGATCTCTGGTGTTGCGAAGGCATCGCCCGGCAAATCCGCATCAAACGCCAGGGGAAACTCAAACCCTATCCGTTTCTTGCCAAGAAGACTAAGGCTCCGTTGCGTCTGATCGTCGCACCGGGCATGGAACAGGTTCGCTCCTATGTCGCCGCCTGCGCAGCCAGGGGCTATCGGGTGACTGAGGACGGATTGGCCCAGCTTATTCAGACGCAAGAGAAGCTGGCGGACATCTTCGGCCACAAGCGCAAGACGGTCTCGATCGGTCTCTACCAGCTTCAGAAGATTCAATTTCCTGTCACCTACGAATTGGTGAAGCCAGACGACGTGCGGTTTACGCCGCTGGGCATGGAGACGGTGATGACCCTGTCGGAAATCCTGATGATCCACCCGAAAGGATTGGAGCACGGGCATATACTGGCCGGGCAAAGCCGCCTGCCGATTCTCCGCGATGCCCGGAACCAGCCTCTGTCTTTCCCGCCGATCATCAACAGCCGGGAAATCGGCGAGGTGCGGGTAGGCGACGACGAACTCTTCGTGGAGGTGACGGGAACGGACTTGTCGATGGTCGTGCTGACGTTGAATATCTTTGCCGCGAACCTGGCCGATAGAGGCGCGACCATCGAGCCGGTCGAAGTGCAGTATCCGAAGCCTACGTCATTGGGAAAACGAGTCGTCACGCCACAGGACTTAGGAAAGCCGAGGACGATCAAGATCGGCACCATTGAACGGGCGCTGGGCCAGGAACTCAGCGAGAAGACCGTGAAGCACGCCCTTGAAACGTACGGCTACGACGTCTCAGTGGGGAAGAGATCGGTCAAGGCGAAGGTGCCGCCCTACCGGCAGGACCTTTTGCATGCAATGGACGTGGTCGAAGATGTGGCAATGAGTTGCGGCTACGGATCGTTCGCGCCGGAGATGCCGGCGCAATTTACCGTCGGGAGTCTCTCTCGAATCGAGCAGGTATCGGATCGGGCTCGCGAATTGATGGTCGGGCTGGGGTTTCAGGAGATCATCTCCAATATTCTGGGATCGCCGGAGCAGTATCGCGATGCGATGCGTCTGGCTGAGACGGAATGGGGCACGATGGTGGAAGTTGACAACGTGATGTCGTTGAGCTTCTCCTGCTTACGGCAATGGATGCTGCCTTCACTGTTGCGTGTCGAGGCCGCGTCGAACCGCGCGTTTTACCCGCACCGCCTCTTTGAAGCCGGCGATGTGGCGATTCCCGATGCGGCGCATGAGCTGGGCTCCAGAACGGAAACCGTGCTCGGCGCGATGATCGCCCATGCCACGGCGCATTTCTCGGAAATCCACTCCTGCCTCGATGTGCTCTTGTACCATGTGGGGAAAGAGTACAGTTTGGAGCCGGTTCAGCACCCTTCATTTCTCGAAGGCCGCGCCGGCCGCATCCTCGTCGCCGGCCGTCCGGTCGGTGTCATCGGCGAAGTCCATCCTGAAGTTCTCGAACGCTGGCAAATCGCCGTGCCGGTGGTTGCGTTCGACGTGAACGTCTCGCGGCTCGCGGATCTGGCATAAGCTTCCTGAGCGGCTCACCGCGCATGGACGCAGAATAGGCCCAGCAAGACTCGGATCACTTCCAGATCTCCGGATCGGTGGTGCGTTGTTGTGCGAGCGTCTGGTCAAACGCCTCCGCCTCCTGTTTTGTCCAAGACCCGGCGAGGTTATCCAGATCATGATACCGATGTGCCTGCCGAGCCCCCACTTCGCCAAGATGGTCCTGCAAAAGCCCGATCACGACCTTGTTGACGCTCACCCCTTTTTTCTTCTCCCGTTGGCGGATGGTACGGTCCAGCGAGGCCGGAAGATTTCTCAATGTGACCGCTTTCATGTTCCCCTCCTGTGCATCGAGAACTGCATCATAACGATGCAAGAGTAAGAGCGCCGCCACCGACTGCCAACGACCAGGCGGCAGACTGTCAAAGACGCGCGTGCACAATTCAAGATCCGACCCCAACTTCAAAGTCTCTTCAAATCCATGGCTTGTAGATCTCAAAGTTCGCCTGCTTTTGGGTATCTTGCGGGCGGCGTGGTCTGGAGCATCGTTTGGCATCTCAACTTCGATCTTCAATGTAAGAGTGCTGGATACGAGGTTCCGGTGATGAAGCAGTGAGATGGATGTGACTGGTGGGAGGAGCAAGAAAGGGAAGGACGAGCGGCAGTTCGATACACAGGGGACTTCCGCGCCGATCTGGGCAGAAAAAGAGAAAGGGAGCGACAATACGTCGCTCCCTTTCTCTTTCACCGTAATCGATATGGCAGCTTACGCCACAGCCGGCGTGAGATGCTGCTTGGCGAGGCCGCAAAGTTTTTCGAATCCGGCGGCGTCCTTGATCGCCATGTCGGACAGGACTTTGCGGTCCAGCAGCACGTTGGCTTTCTTGAGAGCGTTGATGAACCGGCCGTAGCTCAGGCCTTGGGCCCGCACCGCGGCGCTGATGCGCGCGATCCACAGGCGGCGGAAGTCGCCCTTGCGGTCTTTCCGTCCCACGTAGGCGTAGGTCTGTCCCTTATCAACGCTCTCCGTCGCCGAACGGAACAACCGGCTCTTCGCCCCATATTGTCCTTTGGCCAGTTTCAGCCGTTTGTTTCTCCGATGTCGTGTCTTCGGTCCACCTTTTGCGCGAGGCATGATTCTCTCTCCTTTGCGTTCTAAAAAATCCCTGTCCGAGCTCTTACCGCGGGAGCAACTTGTTCAATGTTGCCGTGACCGTGGCATCAACGACCGACGTGCCGCTCAGTCGGCGCTTGTGATCGCTTCCTTTGTGACTTAGCAAGTGCCGCTTGCCCGCCTTTCGGCGGACGATCTTGCCGCTACCCGTTTTGGCAAACCGCTTACTGGCCCCTTTATGTGACTTCATCTTCATGAGACTCATTCCTTTGGTTAATCGGTCGTCATTCTGGACTGCATCAGTTATTTCGGCGCCACGATCATGATCAAACTGCGTCCCTCCATGCGGGGGGCATATTCGATCGTGCCGCAGTCGGCCAGTTGCTCGATCACGGAGCTCATCACGGCCCGGCCCATTTCTTGGTTGGCCATTTCTCGTCCACGATAGGTGAGCGTGACCTTCGTCTTGTTCCCTTCCTCCAAAAACGCCTTCATTTGGCGGACCTTGATTTCCAGATCGTGCTTGTCTGTGCGAGGCCGCAGCTTAATTTCCTTCACCTGCGTGGACTTCTGATGGCGCCGGCTCTGATGGTCTTTTTTGCTCAGCTCATACTTGTACTTGCCATAGTCCATGATCCGGCAGACCGGAGGGACTGATGTGGGGGCGACTTCGACCAAGTCGTATCCGCCTTCTTGCGCTTGGCGAAAGGCGTCCGGCGTCGGAAGAATGCCCAGTTGCTCTCCCTCAGGACCGATCACTCGTACTTCTCGGACCCGGATCTCACGATTCACACGCAGTTTGGGGACGATAAGCCACCTCCTATTATGTAGGGTGAACGTCTGGCCGGAGTCGCGAGACCTCGGAGCGTAAGAGGTCGATGACGCCGGCGACCGTCATGCTGCCAAGGTTCGCGCCGCTCCGGCCTCTGACCGACAGGGTTCCGCCTTGCACTTCACGGTCCCCGGCGACCAGCATGAACGGCACCTTGGCCTTCTCCGCTTCGCGAATCTTGAAGCCGATCTTTTCGTTGCGTAGGTCCGCCTCGGCCCGGAACCCGGCCGCTTTCAATTGCGCGACGGCGTCCGCCACGTAGCCCCGCTGATTGTCCGTGATATTCATGACCGTTGCCTGCACAGGGGCAAGCCAGGCAGGGAAGGCCCCGCCGTAATGTTCGATCAGAATTCCAAAAAATCGTTCGATCGATCCCATCAGGGCGCGGTGGATCATAATGGGCTGGTGCGCCTTCCCGTCTTCGCCGATGTAGCTCAGGCCAAACCGTTCCGGGTTGTTGAAATCGACTTGAACGGTGGAGCATTGCCAGGAACGGCCGAGCGCGTCCTTGATCTTGATATCGATCTTCGGGCCGTAGAAGGCGCCTCCGCCTGGGTCCAACTGATAAGCGATGTGTCGGCTCTTGATCGCCGCCTCCAGCGCGCTGGTGGCTAAGGTCCAATGTTCGTCGGCACCGACCGATTCTTTCGGCTTGGTGGAGAGAAACACTTCGAACTCGGTGAATCCGAACGTCCGCAAAATGAAGAAGGTGAAGTCGAGCACGCGGCTGACTTCCGTTTCCATCTGGTCGGGGCGGCAGAATAAATGGGCGTCGTCCTGGGTAAACCCACGCACCCGCAACAAGCCATGCAGGACGCCGGTCCGTTCGTATCGGTAGACGGTGCCCAGTTCGCCGTACCGGATGGGCAGGTCCCGATAGCTGCGAAGATGAGACTTGTAGATCATGATGTGGTAGGGGCAGTTCATCGGTTTGAGCTGATACTCGCTGCCCTCCAGTTTCATCGACGCAAACATGTTCTCGCGGTAGTAGTCGATATGCCCGCTGGTCTTCCAGAGGTCGAGGCGCGCGACATGGGGCGAATAGACGAGATCGTAGCCGTCTTTGAGATGTTGTTCGCGCCAGAAATTTTCAATCAGTAATCGAATCGCGGCCCCTTTGGGATGCCAGAGCACCAAGCCCGGCCCGATTTCGTCCTGCACGGAAATCAAATCCAGATCTTTCCCGACTTTCCGATGATCACGGCGTTTGATCTCTTCCAGCCGGGCCAGGTGCGCGTCCAGTTCGGCCTGGGTCGGAAACGACGTACCGTAGATCCGCTGAAGCATCGGGTTGCGTTCGTCTCCGCGCCAGTAGGCGCCGGCGGTCGTGAGGAGTTTGAAGGCGCCGACATGGCCGGTCGACGGCAGGTGCGGGCCGCGGCACAGATCGACGAAATCGCCTTGGGCATAGGCGGAAATCGATTCGCCCTCCGGAAAGCCCTCGATCAATTCGACTTTGTACTGTTCGCCGCGCGATGTGAAAAATGCGATGGCTTCTTGTTTGGAAAATTCCCGCCTCGTGATCGCGAGCTTGCGCGCGGCGATGTCACGGGCGCGCGCTTCGATTTTCTCGAGATCCTCCGGGGTAAACGGACGCTCGTAGGCGAAGTCGTAGTAGAAACTGTCCTCCAGCGCCGGTCCGATCGTTAACTGGGCGGTGGGGAACAGTTCCTTGACCGCTTGCGCCATGAGGTGGGTGCTGCTGTGGCGGTACACTTCACGGCCTTCAAGACTGTCGAATCGAAGCGGCTCGATCGTCGCGTCTTCCGACAAGGGGCGCGAGAGATCCACGACCAGTCCGTTGACTTTTGCGGCCAAGATGTCCGAGCCGAGGGAAATACCCAAGGCGGACAGGGCGGCTCCTACCGTCTGGCCGGTTTGCACGTCTTGCTGGGGCCCGTCTGGTACGGAGATTTTCATGCGCTGGGTCAACTGCTCATGGCAAAAACAACAAAAGGCACCCCGCCTCCGAGAGGCGCACGGATGCCTCGGTCAGGTGGTAGGCGCGGACGGTCTTGAACCGTCGACCTCTACCGTGTCAAGGTAGCGCTCTCCCCCTGAGCTACGCGCCTATCGTCCGGGTGGGCATGCTAATATAGGCCCGCCTAGAGTGTCAAGAAAAGCAAAGAGAAGCAAGCCTCTCCCGTGAATCGAGCGGGGCCTGCTTCTCATCATGCCAATGGGTGTCGCGAGGCTTACTTGATCGCCGATTTCAGCTCTTTCCCGGCGGAAAACTTCGGGACCTTGGTTGCCGGGATCTTCAACGATTCGCCGGTCCGGGGATTTCTCCCCATCCGAGCCTTGCGCTTAGAGACGGTAAAGGTGCCGAAGTTGACGAGCGAGACCCGCTGCCCCTTTCTGAGCGACGTGGTGACGGCTCCGGTGAATGCCTCGAGCGCGGTGCCTGCGGCGACTTTCGTAATGCCCGCCGACATCGCCATTTTTGCAATGAGTTCTTCCTTCGTCATCGAGTCCCCTCCTTCTTAGTGAGTGGTGAAGACATCACTCCTGGTTGATCAGACGCTACGCATGCCACTGGCTTACACCGCACGATCGGATTTTGCCCGGAGCTGCTTCAGCGGAATATGCAGTTCGGCGATCTTTTTTCGCAAGGTGTTCCGATTCAATCCCAATAGCTCAGCTGCTTGAATCTGATTCCCGCGTGTTTCGCGAAGCGCGGAAGTGATCAGGGGACGTTCCACGGCGGAAATAAGCATGGGGTGTAAATTCTTGGCCGCGCCGTTCCGCATGCCCTTCACGAATTCGCCCATCTTGCTCTCCAGATAACTTTCAAGAGAATGGTCACGTATCCTGCCCTGATGCGGTCCGTGCCCATTCTGGGAATCCAAGGATTGAAATGTCTTGGCCGTCCTCTTCAACACCGTGCGCGATCCCGTCATGACCAATGTTCGTGATGGATCAATATGTTCCCGCAAAGCCTGAGCCTCATCGGTTGCACTGCGAGATTCCACGACAACGGCATCATAGTGATGCTTGGCCGCTTCTTTGCGGAGCGCCGTTGCATCTCGCACCACAGTGATGGAGTCGTCGCCAAAGGTTTGTTTGAACTGCGCCTGTACCCCTGCATCTGCTGTCATCAGCAGAACAGAAAATACGGATGAAGGCACCGGCATGAAGGCACCACGCGAAGAAGAAGAGGGCGGGATTATTGCCCAGGGTGCCCATGATGTCAATGGAATTTTTGTTGAGACAGGCTGCCGATGTGCGCCCTGCAAGCATTTCCCGTCGTTGCGCTATCGAACAAGCGATACAGAACAACTAGTTATGGAAGGGAATGAATTCCGGATCTGTGGAATTCCACGGTTCACTCCGACGGTGTCTTCTGGATGAACGCCGAGCGCGGCGGGGAAAGACAGCCTTCTTATGGACGGGGCGTGTCGTGATCCTCATCTTCAGGCCACGCCGTACCGTCGTCTTGACAGCAGGATTTAAAAAGATGTATATGATTCATAATTCCTACCGGAATAATAAAGAATGAAAGTGTCTCAACGCGCAACCTATGGAATTATGGCGGCTATCGATCTTGCCATGAATGGAAAAGAATCGCCGGTTCAAGCCCGTGCCATTGCCAGGCGGCAAGCGATTCCCATTCGGTTTCTGGAGCAAGTTCTCCATTCAATGAAAAAAGCTGGGCTGGTCGAAAGTCTTCGCGGCGCGCAAGGGGGCTATCTGCTGAGCAAGGAGCCGTCGGCCCTTTCCGTGGCCGATATCCTGGAAGTACTGGAAGGCCCGGTGTTTCATCGCGCGTTCCAGGGAGATCGACCGTTCGACCGGTCTCTGCCCAAGCAGGAGTTGTTGCTAGGGCAGGTCTGGAAGCAAGTGGCTCAGGCTGAGCATGAGGTGCTCAATCGTATTACGATCGACGAATTAGCCGGCCGCCAACGGGCTATTGAAGAACGCCGAAACCCGATGTATCACATTTGACCTCGTTCTGAATCATGTGCCTCCGCCGCAGTTGGCCGGAGGATGCAAGGAGATGAGAGTATGAGCCCGACACAGCCTCTCGCGATTCCGGTGATCGAAACCCATCCGATCCCTCCGGCGATTGCCGAGGAGATCGACACGTTCGAGGCCGAGGCCCTGCGCTTACTCTCCGGCGATGTCTCGTCGGATCTCTTCAGGCCGTTCCGCTTGCAGTACGGGATCTATGGGCAGCGGCAGGCCGGCGTGCAAATGGTGCGGATCAAAATTCCGTTCGGGGGGATTTCCGCCAATCAGCTCCGGCGAGTGGCGGAACTGGCCGATCGTTACGCGACCGGCGTGGGTCATGTGACGACCCGGCAAGATATCCAGTTGCATTTCGTCGAGCTGAAGGATGTGCCGACGATCATGCGCGGACTGGCCGAAGTCGGACTGACGACGAGGGAAGCCTGCGCCAACACGGTGCGCAATGTGACGGCGTGCCATTTAGCCGGTGTCTGCCGTGGGGAAGTGTTCGATGTCACTCCCTATGCCAAGACGGTGGCATACCATCTGTTGCGGAATCCGCTGAATCAGAGTTTGCCCCGTAAGTTCAAGATCGCCTTGTCGGGATGCGCGCACGATTGTGCGCTGACTCCGATCCACGACATCGGGCTTCTGGCCGTCAAGCGGATCGATGGCGTGATCGGTTTTCGCATGGTGGTCGGCGGTGGGTTGGGGTCCGCCCCGCGTGTGGCGCAGCTGCTGCGGGAGTTCACACCGATGGACGAGCTGATCCCGAGTATCGAGGCCGTCATCAAGGTGTTCGATACCTTGGGGAACCGCAAGAATCGCAACAAGGCCCGTATGAAATTCGTGATCGACAAGCTGGGCTTTGAGGAATTCAAGCGGCGTTGGGAGGCCGCGTATGCTGCCATGGGCCATGCGCTTCCCACACACGAGCCGATCCGGCTCCTCCAGCATCAGGATGAACCGCCCGCCCTGATCATGCCGCACCGCAACGGCACGGTACATGGCAACGGGATCGGGAATGGCAATGGAGCGCATGAAGGTCAAGAGACGCCGTTCCAGATGTGGAAGCGCACCAATGTGATTCGGCAGAAGCAAGAGGGCTATGTGACGGCCGGGCTTAAGCTCTTTATGGGCGACATCACCGCGGAGCAGATGTTGGCGGTGGCGGACCTGGCGGAGCGATATTCCAACGGCAACCTCCGAACGACCATCAATCAGAACCTCGTCATTCGCTGGATTCCCGAACAGCAGGTCGAGGCTCTCTACGGCGACCTCGGCGTGCAAGGCTTGGCCGATCCCGGCGCCGAGCTAGTCGAGGACATCATCGCGTGTCCCGGCACTGACACCTGTGGCCTGGGTATTACGTCCTCAAAGGGATTGGCGCGCGCATTGGCGGAAGTCTTCCCTGCCGGTCGTGTGCCGGCGGATCTGGCGGGTGTCGATGTGAAAATCAGCGGCTGCCACAATTCCTGCGCGCAGCACCACATCTCCACAATCGGACTGCATGGCGTGGGGAAACGCCTGGGCGACCACGTCGCCCCGCACTATGAACTGCACCTGGGCGGCTCGGTGAACGGGACCGCCAAGATCGGACAAATGACGGTCAAGTTGCCGGCCAAAGCGGTGCCGGCTGCGATCACCCATCTGATCGATGTCTATCGGCGGGACCGGCTGGCGAACGAAGGCCTGCCGGGCTTCATTACCCGCATGGGCAAGAACAAACTGAAAGATGAATTGATTGCCTACACGATCGTTCCGTCTTATGAGGCCGACGCCACCTTCTATTACGACTGGGAAGGGGAAGAAGAATTTATCCTCGAGGATCTTGGCCCTGGTGAGTGCGCCGGCGGTGCGCTGGAGATGATCGAAAACGGTATTCTCGAAGCCGACCAGGAACTCTATCAAGCGAAACTGCTGGTGGAGAACCATCAATATTCGGTCTCCGTGAACAAGTCGTATCGCGCGGTGTTAGCGGCGGCGAAAGCTTTGCTGGTGACGGAGGGGCTTGAACCATCGACCGATGCAGAAACGTTCATCGAATTCGATAGTCGGATCGCGCAGAAGGGTGTGGTGCCTGCGAAGTATCGGCAGCTGAGCCAGCAAGTCGGTGACCTGGGGCCGAAGGAGACGACGGAAGAATCGGCGCGGGGAAAGATGTTGTTCGCGAAGGGATTTGTCGATGCCTGCCGGATGGCGACGGACCAGATGGGGAAGGACCTGAAGCTGCCGGCTGCGAAGGAAGTGCAGGCCCCTGTCGCCCCTGCCCCCGTCGAGAACAAGCCGGAGGCTCCGGTTCCGACCGGTGCGCCGGTGTACGATCTGCGTGGCGTGGCCTGCCCGATGAACTATGTGAAGACGAAGCTCAAACTCGAAATGATGGATGCCGGCGAACAACTGGAAGTCTGGTTGGACGCCGGCGAACCGATCAAGAACGTGCCGATGAGCTTGAAGAACGACGGACACAAGATCCTGGTGCAAGAGGCGCTGGAGGCCGACGCGACGCACTATCGTGTGCTGGTCGAAAAAGTCGGGGAGTGAGAGGCGCGAGATCGATGGTTGTGAACGGCGGGCAGGAGTTGATGGCCGAACTGAAATCGCTGAGCGAGTCGCTCGAAGCGAAGCAGCCGCAGGAGGTGCTGGCCGTTGCGTTGGAGCGGTACGTGTCTAAGATCGTTCTGGCGTGCAGTTTCGGGGCGGAAGACGTCGTGTTGCTCGATATGATTTATCGGATCAATCCGTCCGTGCCGCTCTTCTATCTCGATACCGATTTTTTGTTTCCCGATACCTATGCGACCCGTGATCGGCTCATTGAACGGTATGACTTGAAGCCGGCGCAGGTGATTCAGATCAAGTCATTGCTGACTCCGGATGAACAAGTTCAGCAGTATGGCGAGGCCTTGTGGTCGAAGGACCCGGACCAGTGTTGCCAACTGCGGAAGGTCGAACCGTTGACTCGTGTTCTGCAAGGATACGATGCGTGGATCACCGGGATCAGGCGGGACCAAGCTCCGTCCAGAGCCAACGCGGGGCTCATTGAATGGGATGCGAAGTTCGGCTTGGTCAAGGTCAACCCCTTGGCTCGTTGGACCTGGGCTGATGTGTGGACCTATATCAAAGTCTACGAAGTTCCATACAACCCGCTCCACGATCGCAACTATCCGAGCATCGGCTGCACCTATTGCACGGCACCGGTCGCACTCGGCGACGATCCGCGGGCTGGCCGGTGGAAAAATTTTGCCAAGACTGAGTGTGGTTTACACAAGCCGTAACATGCCGATTCACGAGCTTCTTGCCAAAGTCGCTAAGGGTCCAAAGGTTTCCAAGGACCTTACTTGGGATGAGTGCCGGCAGGCGATGAAGGCCTTGGTCGAAGGAGAGGCGACTCCGGCGCAAGTCGGCGCCTTTCTGATCGCCATGCGGTTCAAAACGGAATCGGTCACAGAATTGGCAGCGCTCACGGCCGCAGCCCGGCAGTACGTGCCGCCACTGGCAGTATCGCGGGATTTGGCGCTGGTGGATGTTCCGACCTATGCCGGTAAGCAGGACACCTTTCACGCCATTGTCGCTGCAGCCATCGTCGCATCAGCGGCCGGTGCCGCAGTACTGATGCACGGCTACGACGGCGTTCCCGGACGGCCTGGGGCCGCCGGGGTGTTGAAAGCGCTCGGCATTGCAGTGGACAACGATCCCAAGCAGGTGGCCGACGAGGTGAACCGGAAGGGCTTTGCGTATCTGGACATCGGCCTCTACCATCCGCCGGTGTATCGGTTTCTCGAAATGCGGCAGGAATTGGGTGTGCGGAACGTCTTTCATCCGATTGCCAGGTTGCTCAATCCCGCCCGGGCGCCGGTGCAGATCGTCGGATTGTCACATCCGCCGTATTTCGAGAAGACGGCCGAGGCGCTGCGTATGCTCGGTACGGCCAGAGCGCTGATCATTCGGGGTGTCGAGGGCGATCCGGAGTTGTCCGCCTCGATGGCGACGAGAGTTCTGGAACTGCGCGATGAACGGATTACGCCGCTGGGCGTGGCACCGAAGGATTTTGGACTGGCGTTCGTCCCCTCACGAGAGATGGCCGGGTTTCCGCCTGATCAGCGGGACAAGGAGGCAGAACTGCTCCGCCGCATTCTGCAAAACCGGGTCCAGGGTGGGCCAAAAGATTGGGTGCTGATGAATGCCGCGATGTTGCTCTATGTTGCCGGGAAAGGGAACTCGCTTGCAGCCTGTTTGCCCGTCGCGAGGGCGGCAGTCGATGGCGGCGCGGCGGCGCGCAAGCTGGCTGAACTCGCCACCGCTCCGGAACCTATGGTGGCCAGTTCCGCCAAGTTGTGAGTGGAGAGTTGTGCGTGCTGAGTTGAGGGCCCAAAACGTAAAACCAAAAACTAATAACTAAAGACTGAATTATGAAACATCTTCGGCAGTTGGAAGATCAAAGCGTCTATATTTTTCGGGAAGCCTACAAGCATTTCGACAACCTGGCCATGCTCTGGTCGATGGGCAAGGATTCGACCGTGCTGTTGTGGCTGGCCCGCAAAGCCTTCTTCGGCCATGTGCCGTTCCCGCTGCTGCATGTGGACACCAGTTACAAGATTCCCGCGATGATCGAGTACCGTGATCGGCTGGCCCGCGAATGGGGGCTGAACTTGGTCGTCGGGCAAAACAAAGACGCGCTCGCTGCCGGTATGAACCATACGCTCGGCCGAGACGTGTGCTGCACGGCGCTCAAGACGAACGCGATGAAGACTCTGGTCGAATCGAAGGGCTACACCGGCATCATTTTGGGTGTCCGAGCCGATGAGGACGCGACCAGGGCGAAGGAGCGGTATTTTTCTCCGCGCGACAAGCACGGCGATTGGGACTTCCGCGACCAGCCGCCGGAGCTTTGGAATCAATTCAAGACGACCTTTCCGCCGGGGATACACATCCGCGTCCATCCCCTATTGGATTGGACTGAGATCAATATTTGGGAATACATCAAGGCGGAAAACATTCCCTTCATGGATCTGTACCTGGACAGGGGAGACGGTACCCGCTATCGGAGTCTGGGTTGCGCCCCTTGCACCACGCCCATCAAGTCCACCGCCAAGACGGTGGACGAGATCATTGCAGAGTTGCGAGGCACCAATATCGCGGAACGGGCCGGGCGAGCGCAGGATGCAGGACGCGGGATGGAGATGCTGCGGAAGAAGGGGTACATGTGATGGAGAATACGGCCATGCCGGCTACGCTGATGCGCAGCATCTCGAAACCGGAAGAGAATCTCAATATCGTGATCGTGGGGCATGTGGATCACGGGAAGTCTACCCTGGTCGGGCGGCTCTATGCCGATACCGGTTCGTTGCCGGAGGGCAAGCTTGAGAAGGTGCAGGCCATTTGCCGCCAGCAAGGGAAAGAATTCGAGTATGCGTTCCTGTTCGATGCGTTCCTGGAAGAACAAGAACAGGGCATCACGATCGATACGGCCCGGACCTTTTTCATCTGGAAGGGGCGGCAATACATCATCATCGATGCGCCGGGCCACAAGGAGTTTCTCAAGAATATGATCTCCGGCGCGGCGCGCGCCGAAGCGGCGTTGCTGTTGATCGACGCCCTCGAAGGCGTCAGAGAACAGTCCAAGAAACACGGCTATCTGCTGTCGCTACTCGGAGTCCGCCAGTTCGCCGTGGTCGTCAACAAGATGGACCTGGTCGGCTACAGGCAGGACGTGTTCGATGGGATCGAAAAGGAGTACCGGGAATTCTTGGGGCAATTCAAAGCGGTGCCGGCGCAGTTCATTCCGGTCAGCGCCAAGCTGGGAGACAATATTGTCGGCCGCAGCGAGCAGATGTCCTGGTATACCGGGCCTACGGTGCTGGAGACACTGAGTCTCTTCAAGAAAGAAGCGGCCCGATCGGAGCAGCCGCTCAGGCTGCCTGTGCAAGACGTTTACAAATTCGATGCGCGCCGGATCATTACGGGTCGCATCACGGCAGGCCGGTTGAAGGTTGGCGATCATCTCGTATTTTCCCCCTCGAACAAGCGGGCCAATATTAAATCAGTCGAGGCGTTCAACATCGAACCACAGCCGATGGAGGCGGAGGCCGGGCAATCGGTCGGCATCACGCTGGACGAGCAGATCTTCGTGGAACGCGGCGAAGTCGCCTCGCACCAAGACCAGTTGCCGTCGGTGTCGACGGCCTTTCGCGCCAACGTGTTTTGGCTGGGGAAAAAGCCGCTCGAAAAGGGGCGCAAGTACGTGCTGCGTGTCGCAACCAAAGAAGTGGACTGTGAAGTGGCATCCATCCATCGCATCATCGATACGATGGATTTGGCCCAACAGCAGGGCAGCAACGCCGTTGGCAAGAACCAAGTGGCGGAACTGACGCTCCGCACGAAGGCCCCGCTGGCCTTTGACCTTTCGTCTTCATTCGAGTCGACCGGACGCTTCGTCCTCGTCGACGAATACGATATCGCCGGGGGCGGCATCGTCACGGAATTGGTGCATGACGATCAGGAATTTCTTCGCGAGGAAGCACGACGGCGGGATTTCGCCTGGGTCAAAGGCGAGGTGGGCATCGAAGACCGCGCCAAACAGTATGGCCACCGGGCAGCCGTGGTGCTGTTTACCGGAGGCCGGCATGCCGGCAAGTCGCTGCTGGCGCGCAAGTTGGAAGGGCAACTCGTGGCCGACGGCCGGCACGCCTACTTGTTGGACGGTGAAAATCTGCGGCGCGGACTCGATGCGGATTTGAGTGAAGAAGCGCGGAGCCAGACGGCCGAGATGGCTCGGCGGTACGGCGAAGTTGCGCGGTTGCTGACCGATACCGGACTGATCGTCGTTTCCACTACGAACCCGTTTGGCTTGGCCTATCAAGAAGCGGCGCAGGCGATTCGTACGCTCGTCAATCCGGCACCCCTCATCGCCGTACATGTAAGCCAGACAGCGGAAGAGCCTCCGCCTAACACCGATGTGGTGCTGGTCGGACCGACCGATTTGGATGCCGTGACCAAGCAGATCCTGGATGCGCTCAAAAAGCGGGGCGTGCTGGCCCAGGCGATCGGCGCCAAGCCGGTGTTCCAGTACTCCATTTAGGGCCTGCGGTTAGCCGATAGGTTGTTCACCGATGCGACTCTTTTATAGAGCTCGTTCTTTCGACCTTGCTGTCCAAGAGGTCTCGCAGGTCCCCCTCGTCCGGGTAGTTTGACTCGTCTAAAAGTCCCGTGTTACGGTACTCCCGCTCACGATTCTCACCAGTTGCAACGGTGAAACCGTTGCGCTGGTAGACGGACCAAGGGCTGTGCGTTAGCTGTTGCGAGAGGAGCGATTATGAAGTTCGTGTGTCTCAACTGTGAAACCTACATGAATTTGGAAAAAGTTGAAAAACCTGGTGAAAGCTCGCTTGGGGTGTTCTTCGGCTGCCCCTCCTGCAATGCCAAGTTTTCGATGGTCACGAACGCCGGCGAAACGAACATGATGAATTCCCTCGGCCTGAAGCTCAGCGCGAAGGCGGAGCCGGCGGCCTCCCTGGATGGGTTGCGTACCCTCGCGGGAAAGGGCCAGGCTGCGTCCGCTCCAACGCCCAGTCCCGCCGCGCCAGCGATCGCTGCCACGGCGGCGTCGCCTGCGAAGGCTCCTGAAAAAGCGAGTGGCTGTCCATTCTCTGCAATGGTGACAGAGATGGGGCTGACCAATTCTGGTAAGCCTACGAACGGTCCCCCTGAATTTACCTGGACGCCTGATGCACAAGAGAAGCTGGATCGGCTGCCCGCGTTCGTGAAGCCGATGGTGCAAGCGAGTGTGGAGGGCTATGCGCGCAAGCAGGGGTTCAAGAGCATCACGTTGCAAGTCATGGATGACTCCAAGAATTATTCCCCTGAGGGCATGACCTGGTCACGCGAAGCCGAGCAGCGGTTGGAGAACATTCCTGACTTCATCCGTCCGATGGCCCGCAAAGAGGTGGAGCGGATGGCCAAGGAACGAGGGCTGGCGGCCATTACGGCCCAGGTGATGGATGAAGCCAAAGACAAGTTCATGAAATTCATGTAACGGCGACCGCAGTCTCAGTCTTGTTGAGGTGGGCCCATTCAGTCGGCTGGATGGGCCTTTTGATTATCAGGGGTGTGTTTCGTCGTGAAACAGTGGGCGTCTACGCTGCTTCTTCTGTGTGCGATCGCCGTTTCGTTCATTGCAGCGGCCACATCGCCGGCGCAAGGACAATCCCACTCCGGTCACTATTCCTCCGGTGACATCGACATTGGGCAAGATGCTGACCCTATACATGAAAGCCAATGGGAAGGTTCCGAGCAAGGCACGGCCTATTCCGAGTTTAACCATCGATTTGTAGGGTTGTTGGTCCTCCTGTTTGGCCTGGGAGAGTTCGGGCATGCGCTGCGGTACCAGCTGCCGTGCTGGACCCGGTTTGTTCTACCGAGTGCCCTCGGGGTCATTGGACCGTATCTCCTGATATGGAGTGACCATGAGGCGTGGCCAATTGGATCATTCACCTTTCTCCAAACCTTCTCCGGGCAAGACCCGGAAATTTTCCAGCATAAATTCTATGGTGTGTTTGGCTCGATCGCAGCGGTGAGTGAGGCGCTGCGCCGGATCGGGTGGGCTCGGCACCCAGCATGGGCAGTCCCCTTGTTTATGTTGGGCGTTGTTGGATCCTTGCTACTCTTTATCCATTCCCATGAGCATAACCCGGGGAATCACATGATCGAATGGCATCATACGCTGCTCGGCGGTTTCGGGGTTGGCGCGGCTGCTTCGAACGCAATGGTCTCGTGGGCGTCCGCCGCGCCGGAACCGACAGTGAACCGATGGGAAGTGGCCTGGGCAGGATTCGTGATCGTCATGGGACTCCAACTACTTGTCTACAATGAATAGCTCCCTCTCCGGCTGTAGTGCAATTGACACTCTTCCGAAGCCTGTGCTACCTGTTACACGTTGAATAGCTTGGGCCACTCACACAATCTCTGGCCGGGACAAAATGTTTCTCCGGCATAGAGGAAGGACGAATCCATGGGCGGGCATAGTCATTGGGCGACCATCAAGCGGCACAAAGGGGCCCAGGACGCTAAGCGCGGAAAGATCTTTACGAGAATCATTCGCGAGGTCACAATCGCAGCCCGTTCAGGCGGCGACCCTGATGGAAATCCACGTCTTCGGTTGGCTATTGCCAAGGCCAAAGAAGCGAATATGCCCGGCGATACGCTGAAGAAAGCTATTCAGCGAGGAACCGGAGAACTCCCGGGTGTCACGTACGAAGAGTTTTCCCTGGAAGGCTACGGGCCTGGAGGGACGGCTCTGTTGCTCGAAATCACCAGTGACAACCGGAATCGGACGGTCGCCGAAATCCGCAGCCTGCTCACTAAGAATCACGGTAATATGGCTGAAGCCGGTGCCGTAGCCTGGCAGTTTCACAAGAAAGGGCTGGTCACGATTGAGAAAGGCAAGGTCGACGAGGACCGGCTGCTCTCCTTGACGCTCGATGCCGGCGCAGAAGATGTCAAAGTCGGCGACAAATCATTCGAGGTCATCACAGATCCCCACGATTTTGAAGCGGTCAAAAAGGCGCTCGCTGATGCCAAGGTCGAGACCGTGCTCGCCGAGATCACGTACATTCCGCAGAATACCGTCCGCCTCGATGAAAAACCCGCCGAACAGATGCTCAAGCTGATGGAAATCATGGACGAGCACGATGATGTGCAGAAGGTCCACGCGAATTTCGATATCTCCGACGAAGTGATGGAGAAGGTGGCTGTCGCCGCTGGATAGGCCGGCTGGGTTCGCCGCCGTTACCGGGGTCACGAGACGAGATGATCGCCTTTTTGACGGGGCGGTTGGCGTTCAAAGCTCCGACGCACCTCACGCTGGATGTCCAGGGGGTCGGCTATGAAGTGCACATCCCGCTCAGCACCTATTACGCCCTTCCCAATCTCGACGACACCACCGCGCTGAATATTCACACTCATCTCCGGGAAGATGCGATCCAGCTGTTCGGCTTTCTCTCGAAGAGCGAGAAGGATTCGTTTCTCCTCCTGACGACTGTGTCGGGTATCGGTCCCAAACTCGCCCTGAGTGTGTTGTCCAGCTTGCCAGTGTCTGAATTACTCCACGCGATTCAAACCGAAGACGTGGAGAAATTGTCGACGGTGCCTGGGATTGGGAAGAAGTCCGCTAGCCGGATCGCCCTCGAGTTGAAAGACAAAGTCGGGAAAATCCAGCCGGCCTCCGTCCAGGTCCCTGTGCCTGACACGGCCGGAACCGACGGTCCTTTCGAGGATGCCCTGTCTGCTCTGGTAAACTTAGGCTATCGGCCACAAGATGCAAGAGAGGCCTTAAAGCGAGCGGCCAAGGCCTCCGCAGAGCCGGTTGCGCTGAAACAGTTGATCCGAGAGGGACTCAGGGAACTCGCGAGGGGGTAGCCATGTTTGCACACACATCGACCAGCATCGGGAGACTGATGAACATCGTTTGCGTGGGAATCGTGCTCGCTATTGGGATCATTCCCGCTCTGGGGGGCGCGGAAGAATCCGCCGAGCCCAAAAGCATCAGGATGACCTGCGGGAGCTGCCCTGACGGGTATGCGACCACCGGTGTCACGCAGTCGGCAGAAATTTGCAAAGAAGGTGATCCCACGCTTGTCGAATGTGTGCCGCTCGGGGCGAACATGCTGGCGGTCTGCGGTTCTTGCCCGGAAGGGTATGCGGAAATCGGCGGCTCGTCCGTCCCGTCCCGTTGTGGCACGAAGGACGGTGGGCGGGTCTCCCAGTGCCAATTGAAGAAAATGGACACGAATCTGCCCGACCCCAAGCAAGGATACAAGACCTGCCCTCCGGATTGCGGCAGCACAGCCACGCCGGGGCAGGGTGCGCTGCCCCCTCCGCCCAAGTATCAACAGATGCCTGAGAACAAGTAGATCGAGGTCAAGATGACCGAGCGATTCATGACGAACCGTGTGATGGACGACGAGCGGGGGATCGAGAACGTGCTGCGCCCGCAGACGCTCGACGACTATGTCGGGCAAGAAAAAATGAAAGAGTCGCTTCGCATTTGCATCGAGGCGGCCAAGCAACGGAGTGATTCGCTGGACCACGCCATCTTCTACGGCCCGCCTGGCCTGGGAAAGACCACCATCGCCCATATCATTGCCAAGGAAATGGGAGCGACTCTGCGATCCACCTCCGGGCTGGTCCTTGCCCATGCCGGCGATCTGGCGGCGATCCTGACTAATTTGCAGGAATATGACGTGCTTTTCATCGATGAGATTCATCGATTGCCTGCCTCGGTCGAAGAAGCCCTCTATCCGGCGATGGAGGACTATCAGCTGGACTTGGTGATCGGCCAAGGTCCTGCGACCAAGACGGTCAAACTCGACCTGCCTCGGTTTACCCTCGTGGGAGCGACGACCAGGGCCGGTGCGCTGACGTCGCCCCTTCGAGACCGGTTCGGGCTGGTGTACCGGTTGGAATTTTATTCGCCGTCGGAACTTCAAGCCATTGTGACGAGGTCGGCCGGAGTCCTGGGGGTGGAAATCGATCGGGAAGGGGCGGCGGAAATCGCGCGCCGCGCGCGCGGGACGCCCCGGATCGTCAATCGGTTGATCAAGCGGATCCGGGACTATGCCCAGATCAAGGCCGATGGCCGCATTTCCAAGCGAGTCGCGCAGGAAGGCCTGGCGTGGGTGGGCATCGATGAAGCCGGATTCGACGACATGGACCGAAAGATTCTGCTCACGATCATCGACAAGTTCAACGGCGGACCGGTCGGCGTGGACTCGCTCGCCGCGGCGGTTCAAGAAGACAGAGGCACCATCGAGGATGTCTACGAGCCCTATTTGATTCAAGCCGGGTTTTTGGATCGAACCGGCCGTGGCCGGCAAGTGACCAAGCTGGCGTTTGAGCATTTTAAGAAGCCCCCAGCCATGCTCCTATAGGCGCAGATGGGAGAGGCCCGGAACCCTGCGTGATAACTTCCAAATCTCCTGTGTCCTCCGTGGCTTCCTTGCAAGAGATTTGATCAATCCTGTACAATTCCATACTTCTCTCTGCACAGCGGGATGGCTGGGCCCAAGCCGAGCCATTCGGCTGGTCGGAAGTCTGAGGCGCGTGCATGATGCCCAATGACATGTTCGAATATCGGCAAGAGATCGACCGGATCGACGACGAGATCCTCCGCCTGCTGAATGAGCGCTCCAAAAGCGTCATCGAGATCGGCAAGATCAAGAAGGCCAAGGATGCGGAGGCCAACCTCCATACGCCGGGACGAGAGGCCGCGATCATCGAACGGTTGACGAAGCTCAATACCGGCCCGTTTCCCACCGACGCCATTCGCTCGGTCTATCGGGAGATCATGTCGGCGTCGCTGTCGCTGGAGGGACCCCAAAAGGTCGCGTATCTCGGTCCGCGCGCGACCTTCACGCATATGGCCTGCATGCAGAAGTTCGGCTCATCGGCTCAGTATGTGCCGGCGCATAGCATCACGGAAGTCTTCAATGAGGTCGAACGGGGGCGGGCCAATTTCGGGGTTGTGCCGATCGAAAATACCACCGAAGGGGTCGTCAATCACACCCTGGACATGTTCATCGATTCCAACCTGCTGATCTACGGCGAAGTCCTGCAGGAAGTGTCGCACCATCTGCTGTCGAAGTCCGGTTTGATTGAAGAGGTGAAGAAGATCTACTCGCATCCGCACGCGATCGCCCAATGCCGAAACTGGTTGGAGACCAACCTTCCGCACGTCCCGGCCGTCGAAGTCGCCAGCACCGCGCGGGCGGCCGAACTTTGCATCGACGAGCCATCGTCGGCGGCAATTGCGTCCGAATTGGCCGGCCAGTTGTATGGGCTCAAAGTCATCAAGGCCCGCATCGAAGACAATGTAAACAACATGACCCGGTTTCTCGTGTTGTCGCAGAAACCGTCGGAGCGGACGGGAAGGGACAAGACGTCCTTGATGTTGTCCATCAAGGACAAGGTGGGCGCGTTGTACGATCTGCTCCGCCCGTTCGCCTCCCACGGGATCAGCATGACGAAAATTGAATCCAGACCTTCGCAACGGAAAGCCTGGGAGTATATCTTCTTCGTCGACGTCGAAGGCCATATCGCGGAAGATCGGCTCAGCAAGGCGATCGAAGAAGTGAAGGGGCGGTGTCTGTTCATGAAGATTCTCGGCTCCTACCCAGCTCATCATTAGGCCCATGGCACTCCACGTCCATCCAGACATCCAATCGCTGAGCCCGTATGTGCCGGGCAAACCGATCGATGAACTCCAGCGCGAGCTTGGTTTGAGCCGTGTGATCAAACTCGCCTCCAACGAAAATCCCCTCGGCCCTTCCCCCAAGGCCGTGGCCGCGTTGGAGGGCGCAGCCGGCCAGCTGCATCGGTACCCCGATGGGGGCGCCTATCGGCTTCGTCAGGCCATCGCCGATCGCTGGAAAGTGACGCGCGAGCAGGTCATTCTGGGCAATGGGTCTGATGAAATTTTGGGGTTGCTGGCCCGGACGTTCTTGGCTCCCGGCGACGAAGCCGTGATGGCCGATCACACCTTTGTTATCTACAAGATGGAAGTGACGGCCGCGCACGGCAAGCCGGTCATCGTCCCGTTGGCCAATTGGACACATGATCTCGAGTCGATGGCCCGGGCCGTGACTCCCCGAACCAGGCTGCTCTTCCTCTGCAATCCCAATAATCCGACGGGCACGATGGTCCCGGGCGAGGCCATCAGCCGGCTCATGGCCACCGTGCCGGAGGATGTCATCGTGGTGTTCGACGAAGCCTATTATGAATATGTCCGCGACCCGCGATTTCCCGATACGCTCGCGTATGTGAAAGAAGGACGCAACGCCATCGTCCTAAGGACATTTTCAAAAATCTATGGGCTGGCGGGGTTGCGGATCGGGTACGGGATCAGCACGCCAGCCATCAACGATCTGCTGAATCGGGTGCGGCCTCCCTTCAACGCCAACAGCCTCGCCCAGCGGGCGGCGCTGGCCGCGCTGGACGATGATGAGCATGTCACGAAGAGCCGGGCCGTCAATGCCGCGGGGATGGAGCAAGTGGGGCAGGGCCTGAGAACGCTGGGGTTCACTCCGATCCCAAGCGAGGCGAATTTTCTCTGCTTCGACGTCAAACGGGACGGGCGCCAGGTGTTCGAATCGTTGTTGCGCGAAGGGATCATCGTGCGCCACATCGAAGGGACCATGCTCAGGGTCACCATCGGACAGGCGGAGGAGAACGCTGCCTTTCTCCATGCGCTCAAGACCGTGTTGAAGTAAGAGGAGCAGAACTGCGAGGGAACCATGATTATCGTATTGAAACCGGACGCGTCCGAAAGCCAAGTGGACCACATCATCGACCGCCTGCGGGATCTGGGATTGAAGTCGCAGATTTCCACCGGACAGGAGCGCACGATCATCGGGGTGATCGGCGACGACCGCATCCTGCACAACCAACCGCTGAACGCTCTTCCAGGTGTCGAGAGCGTCTTGCCGATCTTGGCGCCGTGGAAACTCGTGAGCCGGGAGTTTCAAAAAGAAGGAACGATCATCGATGTGAACGGGGTGAAGATCGGCGATAAGAAACTGGCCGTCATGGCGGGGCCTTGTGCCGTCGAGCGGCTTGAACTGACGCTGGGTATCGCCCATGAGGTCAAAGCCGCCGGAGCGTCGGTGCTCCGAGGCGGCGCCTATAAGCCCAGAACGTCACCCTATTCCTTCCAAGGGTTGGGCCGTGAAGGGTTGGACTATCTGGTCGAAGCGAGGAAGCAGACCGGTCTGCCCGTCGTCAGCGAAATCTTGGACACCCGCGACATCGAACTCTTCCTGGAAAAGGCGGACATCATCCAGGTCGGCGCGAGGAACATGCAGAACTTTGAGCTGCTGAAGGAAGTCGGCGCCTATGACAAGCCGGTGCTCCTGAAACGGGGGCTTTCCGCGACCATCAAAGAGTTTCTCTTGTCCGCGGAGTACATCATGTCGCGGGGCAATCGTAACGTCATGCTCTGTGAACGGGGCATCCGGACGTTTGAAACTCAATATCGCAATACACTCGACCTGGCGGCCATTCCGACGCTGAAAAAGCTGTCGCACCTTCCCGTTATCGTGGACCCCAGCCATGCCACGGGCAAGTGGGATTTGGTGGAACCCATGTCGAAAGCGGCGGTCGCCGCCGGCGCCGATGGCCTGCTGATCGAGGTGCATTCCAACCCCGAATGCGCCTTGTGCGACGGCGAGGAGTCGATCGTGCCGGCGAAATTCAAAGCGTTGATGCACGATCTTGCCGCGATCGCGAAAGCCGTCGGAAGAGAGGTGTAGACTTCGGCTATGTCGGTTCATTTCAAACAGGTGGCGATTATCGGGGTCGGACTGATTGGCGGTTCGCTGGGGATGATCCTCCGGCGCAAAGGGTTGGCTGATCATGTCGTGGGCGTTGGTCGGAGCCTGGAGAATCTCAAGACCGCCGTGACCGTGGGTGCGATCGATCGATATGTGGCTGATCCCGCAGACGGGGTGCAAGGATCGGATCTGGTGATTCTGGCGACGCCGGTCGATACGTACGAACGCCATCTCAAGAGTTGGGCCCATTGCTTGACGCCGGGCACGATTGTGAGCGATGTGGGCAGCGTGAAGGGGACATTGGTCGAGCGGTCGGAGGCGGCCATGCCGGCCGGTGTGCACTTTGTCGGTGCCCATCCGATCGCCGGGAAAGAGAAAACCGGCGTCGCGGCCGGATCCGATCAGTTGTTCAAGGGGGCGCGCTGCATTCTAACGCCGACGAAGCAGACCGACCCTCGCGCGTTGGAACGTATCAAGCAGCTGTGGGAGGCCACCGAGTCGATCTTGTTGACCATGGACCCCCATCTCCACGATCAAATCCTCGGCGCCGTCAGCCACCTGCCCCATGTGGCGGCATTTGCGCTCATGAATGCTCTGGCCGAGCTGCGCGACCACCAGCTCCATGCGTTGGATCTGGCCGGCCATTCCGGCGGCGGGTTGCGGGATACGACACGCATCGCCGCCAGCTCACCGGAAATGTGGCGCGACATTTTCTTATGGAATCGGGACAACGTGGTCTCGTTTATCGAACGATACGAACGGGCCTTGGAAGAATTGAAGCAGCTGATCAAGGCAGGCGACGCGGCGGGAATCGAACGCGCGCTGGAGCGAGCGAAAGCCGAGCGTGAGAAATTGAACGTGCGCCCTTCGGTGCCCCTGTGACCGCATGAAGACGTCATTAACCACTACGCCGGGCCGGCCGCTCAAGGGCACGATGACGGTGCCAGGCGACAAATCCGTCACCCATCGCGCGCTCATCCTCACGGCTCTGGCGGAAGGCACGAGCACAGTGTCCGACTATTGCCGAGGAGAAGATTGCTTGAACACGATGCGCGCCTTTCAGGCACTCGGCATCAAGATCGACGAGATGCCTGAGCGGTTGACCGTCCATGGCAAAGGATTTTGGGGGTTGAGCGAACCGAATGGCCCGATCGATTGCGGGAATTCCGGGACGGGCATCCGCTTGCTGGCCGGAGTGCTGGCGGGCCAGGATTTCTTTACCGTGCTCACCGGAGACGAATCGATTCGCCGGCGTCCCATGGGACGTGTGGTCAAGCCGTTGCGTGAGATGGGCGCCGTGATCGCGGGACGGAAAGGGGGTGAGCTGGCTCCCTTGGCCATCACCGGCAAACGGCTCCATGGGATGGAATACCGTTCGCCGGTCGCCAGCGCGCAAGTGAAATCGTCACTGCTATTGGCCGGCTTGTTTGCCGAGGGCGTCACCAGGTTTGGAGAGCCGCGTCTTTCGCGGGATCACACCGAGCGGATGTTTCGATTTTTCGGCATTCCGCTGACCAAAGACGGCAGCGACGTGGTCTTGCAAGGGCGGACGGCGGTCGGATGGGCAGGCCGTCGCGTCGTGATCCCCGGCGATTTCTCGGCGGCCGCGTTTTTTCTCGTGGGCGCGACGATTATTCCCGGGTCGGATGTGACGATCCGGAATGTCGGACTCAATCCGACCAGGACCGGGTTGATCGAGGTGATGAAGAAGATGGGGGCCGACATTCAGATCCTTGCCCAACGTGAAGAAGCGGGTGAGCCGGTGGCCGATCTCCGGGTGAAGTCCGCGTTGCTCAAGGGCGTAATGATCGGTCCCGATCTCATCCCTCAGACGATCGACGAATTTCCCATCCTCTGTGTGGCCGCAGCAGTGGCGGAGGGCGATACCGTGATCTCCGGCGCCGAGGAACTCCGGGTCAAGGAAAGCGACCGCATCGCCACCATGAGCCAAGAGCTGCAGGCGATGGGAGCGCAGATCACCGAACGGCCGGACGGCATGGTGATTCAAGGGTTAGGGCGAGGGGGAGAGAACGGCCGCCTGCGCGCGGTGTCCGGGGCCAAGAGCCATGGCGACCATCGGGTGGCCATGTCGCTGGCGATCGGCGGGCTCACGGCGGACCGGCGCATGACGATTGCCGACAGTGGGTGTATCGATACGTCGTTCCCGAATTTTGAGCCGACGCTCTCCCAATTGTTGACGCACTAGGCGAGAGGGCTATAATACACACGGCGTAGTCCCTGGGGGGGATGGAGAGGCATTGATCGAGCGTGATTATCGCGATTGACGGACCGGCCGGAGTAGGCAAAAGCACCGTGGCGAAATTGTTGGCGGCTCGCCTGGGGTATCTGTATCTGGATACAGGAGCGCTCTATCGGGCCATCGCCTGGAAAGTGTTGCATGAACAAGTGGAGCCGGCGGATCATGCGCGGGTCGCAGGTCTCTTGGAGACCACGTCGATCAGCATGCAGTTTCAGAACGGCTCCATGCAGGTGTTGGTCGACGGGCGCGACATCACCGGTGAACTCCGCAGGCCGGAGGTGACGAGCACCGCCTCCATCGTGTCCGCTATTCCGAGGGTCCGAGAGTGGCTGCTTCCCGTCCAGCGCCAGATCGGGCAGCGTGGATCGGTTGTTGCGGAGGGACGCGATATCGGCACCAAAGTCTTCCCCTTTGCGCCGCTCAAGTTTTTTCTGGACGCAGATGCGACGGTGCGGGCGGAACGGCGGCACCGTGAGTTAGTGGCCGCCGGCCATCGAGAGGTGCTCGAGACGACCTATCAGGATCTGTCGGGCCGAGATATGCGGGATCGAAACCGCTCCGTGGCGCCGCTGGTTCCCGCCGCCGATGCACGGCCCATCGATACCTCGACGCTCAATGTTGAGCAAGTGGTCGCGCAGATGATGGCGGCGGTATCGGCCGCGTTGTGACGAAGGTCGCGTACGGCATTCTGTGGGTGTTAGCGAGGGCGGTCGGCGCCCTCTGTTTCCGCTATCGGGTCGAGGGTCAGGTTCCTCGTACGGGAGGAGTCCTGGTCGCCGCGAATCATGCAAGCTATCTCGACATCCCGATGCTCGGCTGTGGAATGAAACGGAGGGCCTGGTATCTCGGCCGCAACGATCTGTTTCCCGTTCCGGTCTTAAACGACGTGCTTCAATCGCTGGGATGGATTCCCGTGCGAATGGGCCGGCTGGACCGGGAAGCGTTTGGCAAGGCCATCAGTTTGATTCGAGCCGGGGAGGTGGTCGTCATCTTTCCGGAAGGCGGACGGAGCCTGGATGGACAGTTGCGGCCGCCGAAGGCGGGCATTGGCGTCATCGTCTCCCAGACCGGTTGCCCAGTGGTTCCCGCCTATCTGAAAGGGACCTTCGATGTACTGCCAACCGGCGCCCGGTGGCCTCGATGGCGGAAAGTGACGGTGCGGTTCGGGGAGCCGATCACGTTCGAGACGGGAGAGCGGAAAGAGAGAGCAGAGACGAAACGGTTTTATGAACAGGTCAGCCGAACGGTGATTGAACGGATCGCGGCGTTGGGCCAAGTGCCTTCTCCTCTTGAGAAGGACGTCCAGACGCCCGGATCACCGGAGGGGCCGATCGCCGACGCTCGCAAGGCTGAGTGAGCCCGGCGCGATTCCACTATCAGCACCCGACGACAGTCGGAAGGGTAGGACGTTCACATGGGTACGGTATCCAACAGCAGTGAGGCACAGTTAGACCGCGACGCGCTGGCCGCGTTGTACGAGGAAACATTCCGTAATTTGGAAGAGGGCACGATCACCGAAGGCCGTGTGGTGGCGCTCACCAAAGACAAGGTCATTGTCGATATCGGCTACAAGTCGGAGGGGATGATTCCCAGTGATCAGTTCTCGTCCGAGGAACTGCAAAATGTGAAGGTCGGCGACCGGCTCCAGGTCTACATCGAAGAATGCGAAGACGCAGACGGTAATCTCGTGTTGTCCAAAGAGAAAGCCGACAAGATGAAGATTTGGGAAGAGCTGGAAAAGCTCTATAAGGACGAAAAGAGCATCGAGGGCAAGATCGTCTCGCGCATCAAAGGCGGCATGATGGTGGATATCGGCGTCAAGGCGTTTTTACCCGGGTCGCAGATCGATCTCCATCCCGTGCGTGACCTCGACGGCCTGGTTGGGAAGACCTTCCCGCTCAAGATCATCAAGATCAATCACCGCCGCGGCAACGTTGTGGTGTCCCGCCGGGTGCTGCTGGAAGAAACGAGAGACAAGAAGCGGCAAACGACCCTGGCCACCCTCAAGGAAGGACAGTTGATCCAAGGGACGGTCAAGAACATCACCGATTACGGGTCCTTCATCGATCTCGGCGGTATCGACGGGTTGCTGCACATCACCGATATGTCGTGGGGCCGTGTGGGCCATCCGTCCGAGATGTTTACCGTGGGCGACAAGGTCGAAGTGACGGTGTTGAAGTACGATCGTGAGACGGGCCGCATCTCCCTGGGGCTCAAGCAGAAGTCGGCGGACCCCTGGACCAATGTGGCGGGCAAGTACCCTGTCGGCACCCGTGTGCGTGGGCGGGTCGTGAGCCTCACGGACTACGGCGCGTTCATCGAGTTGGAGCCGGGGGTCGAAGGGCTTGTGCATGTCTCCGAAATGTCTTGGACCCATGAAGTTCGGCATCCGTCACGCGTGGTGGCAGTCGGCGATCAGGTTGAGGCGGCGGTGTTGAACGTCGATCCGGCGAGCCGAAAGATTTCGCTGGGGATGAAGCAGACAGCACCGAATCCCTGGGATATGATTGAGAACAAGTATCCGGTCGGGACCCGCATCGAAGGGAAAGTGAAAAGCCTGACCGATTTCGGTGCCTTCATCGGCCTTGAAGAAGGGATCGATGGGCTCATCCACATCTCTGATATGTCCTGGACGAAGCACATCAAGCATCCCTCGGAGCTCTTCAAGAAAGCGCAGAAAGTGGAAGCGATCGTCTTGCGTATCGATAAGGAGAAGGAGCGGTTGTCGCTGGGGTTCAAACAGTTGGCTCGCGATCCATGGGATGACGCGATTCCGTCCCGGTACCACGTGGGCGACTCGGTGACCGGCAAAGTCAGCAAGGTTGCTGATTTCGGGATCTTCGTTGAGCTGGATGGTGGTGTCGAGGGGTTGATTCACATCAGCGAAACCGGTGTCGAGCCGCAGACGAAGCTCGAGGAGAAGTTCAAGCTGCAAGATGCGATCGTTGCCAAGATCATCAAGGTCGATCGGGAGGAGCGCAAGATCGCGCTGAGCTTGCGTGACCACCAGCTGGACTCGGAGCGCCGGCAGGTCGATGAGTATCATTCAACGCAGGGCGCGCCGGATCAGAGTCTCGGCCGAGCGGCCAAGCAGAGCCGGAAGCGCCAGCCAGCGGACGACTAGCAGAACGAGTGCGGCTGTCTGTAACGTAGGTGATACTCGATGGTTGAGGACGCAGTACAGATGGACCGACCCCAGAAACGCCGGCCGCTACGCACCCTGTTCTGGGTGCTGGCGGCGGGTTTTGGGTTGCTGGTTCTTCTGAACGTCATCTTTCCCGATCTCGACATGTCGAGCGGAGATCGGATTGCGTTGGTTCGCGTCGAAGGGGTCATCATGGACTCGCAACAGACGATCACGGACCTGCGACGCTTCGGCCAAAATCCGGCCGTTAAAGCGATCGTTCTGCGCATCGACAGCCCCGGCGGAGGGGTTGTCCCATCCCAAGAAATCTACGACGAGGTCAAACGGGTTCGTGCCAAGCATAACAAGACAGTCATCGCGTCGATGGGCAGCGTAGCAGCATCCGGCGGCTATTATATCGCGGCGGCCACCGAACGAATCGTGGCAAACCCCGGCACGTTGACCGGCAGCATCGGTGTCATCATGGAAACGGCGAATGTTGAGGGATTGCTGCAAAAGATCGGAGTGGAAGGGGTGGTCATCAAGAGTGGCAAGTACAAGGACGTCGGCTCTCCCCTTCGGAAGATGAGCGAGGAAGAACGGGGACTCTTGCAGTCGGTGATGGACGACGTGCATAAACAGTTCATTGAAGCGGTGGCAGAAGGGCGCGAACTTGAATTGCCTGCGGCCCAGGCATTGGCGGACGGACGGATCTTTACCGGCCGTCAGGCGAAAGAAGCCAAGCTGGTCGATGAGTTGGGCGATCTCGAGGATGCCATTCAATTGGCTGCGGACACGGCTGGTATCGAGGGCGAACCGAAAGTGGTCGAACCCAAGCGACGGTTTTCCATCCGTGAGTTGCTGGAGTCCAAGTTTACGGCGGTGTTTCCCAAACTGGATTTTCACCCGGGCGTCAGCATGAAATACCTGATGGCATTTTAGCCGTCTGCAAGGAACAGATCCGCTTAATCGGCCGAGCGAAGGGAGAGGGACATGACTAAAGCGCAGATCATCGAACGGGTGTCCGAACAAGTCACGACCTTGACGAAGCGGCAGGCGGAAGTCGTCGTCAACACCATATTCGACTGTGTCAGGGATTCGCTGAAGAACGGGGACAAGACCGAGATTCGCGGCTTCGGTAGTTTTCGTCTGCGGGCGCGCCGCATGAAGGAAGGGCGTAATCCGAAGACCGGCGCCACCGTGGCCGTGCCGGCCAAGCGGGTGCCGTTCTTCAAAGCCGGCAAGGAACTCAAAGAGCTGCTGAACCAATAAGCTGACGAGAGGAACGGACGTGTCCACCTCAGATTCATCGGAATCGAACGCCACGGAAGTTCGCTGGACGCCCGGCGCGCTGACGCGCATGGAGCGCGCGCCGATTTTCCTGCGCGGGATGGTCCGCCGTGTGGCCGAGAAAAAGGCCCGCGAGCTGGGCATCGCGGAAATTACAGAAGATGTGCTGGATCGATTCAAGGGCCAGATGATGGGCAGCATGGGCGGAGAATCCGGTCTGGCAACGGCTGCCGAGGCAATGGCGCAGGGTCGTCTTCCCTGGACGGCCGCCGCCAGGGAGCGACTGGCCGGCGTGCCTGAGTTCATGCGTCACATGATTCAGCAAATCGCCGAAGAGATCGCCAAGGAGCGTGGGCATCTTGAAGTGAACGTAGAATTATATGAGAAGGTGGAAGCCCTCGGTGACTTGCAAGACGCTGCAGGGCCCACCATCGAATGGACCGAGGACGCGCTGGCGCAGTTGCACGAGAAAATCAAAGAATCGCCTCCGATCGCCGCAGAATTTGTGACGGATATGCTCAAGCGAGACGCCGAGGATTTGGCGCACGAGCGAGGCCTCACCGTGATCGATGCCCGGGGATTATCCCAGCTGTGGGACGCCCCGCAAGACCGTGTGATTTGGACCGACGAAGCGTGGAA